>NZ_JBEXMX010000088.1:0-21502 GCF_040610755.1 Gordonia sp. NPDC003585
ACTCCATCCGCGGACCGGGTCCGACGCGGTTGAGAGCCGCCGCGACCCGACGACCATCCGGGGAGATCGACGCGGACGCCACCGCCCGGCCGGCTCCGAGCGACCCGGCGACAGGCACCGTTCCGGTGTTCGTGACGGCCAGGAGCGACCCACCCGTGATGATGTTGAGTCCGACGTCGGTGGCCGGGATCAGCGTCGGATCGAAGGCCTTCACATCGGTCGTCTGCCAGCCCGACGCGCGTTCGGCCACGAGCGCCCCGCCGTCGGCGTTGATGACGTACGGGCCCGGCACGTTGGCGCCGGCGAGCGTCCAGATGATCTGCGCCGCAAGCACTGTCCGGTCTCGAACCGATTGGGTGGTGATCCCGGTGAGCTCGATGCGCACGCCACCACCGGCCAGCGGCGCCACCGGACCCCGCAGCGCCGCGCCCTCAGGGAAGCCGGTCGCCACCGCCGACGCGAGGTCGGCCGACGGTCCCGCGATGAGCAGGTTCACCAGGGCCGTCGGATCGTTGTTCTGGCCGGCATACAACCAGCGCGGATCGGGCACGAGACGGCGTCCGGTGCGGTCGGTGTAGTACAGCGACACCGCTCGATACGACGCCTCGAACTGGTCGCGATCGATCAACATCTCGTCGGGCAGCGGCCCGTCGATGCGCCACTGATCGGCGACCCGCACCAGGCTGATGGCGGTCTCGATCCGTCCGGTCGCCGGCACCAGCTGACCGTCGGACCTCAGGGTCCCGTAGCTGTCGCCGATGAGCCGCATCCTGACCGAGTCCTCGTCGCGCTGGTCGATGAAGATGCTGATCTCGTCGACGATGGCCGCGTCGCCGCCGTCGTCCCACTGTTGGGACGACGTGCGGGTGAGGAACCGCCGCGCTGCGCGATGACCGTTCTCCGGAGCCGCCGTCGCCTTGAGGAAGGCGCGGACCAGCGACTCGGGGTCCATGTCGCGCTCGGGCACCGGCACCTCGTCGGTCGCGCCTTCCCGCTCGAACGACTTGATCGGCTGCGGCGACGAGTTGTTCGGGATCGAGCCGCAGCCCGCGAGGAACGCGCCGACGATCGTCAGGATCGTCACGACGACGAGACGAGACTTAGTCATCGGTCGCCCCCGAGGTCCGCGTGGCGGTGCGGGCCGTGGTGCGGGTGGTGCTCGAGACCGGTTTGAGCGGCAGCGGACTGCCCAGGACCTTGTGGCCACGAACCAGCGGCAGGGTCAGGCGGAAACAGGCGCCGCGGCCGGGTTCGCCCCATGCCTCGAGACGTCCCTGGTGCAGGCGTGCGTCCTCGATACTGATCGCCAGACCGAGACCGGTACCGCCGGACCGCCGGAACCGCGACGGATCCGACCGCCAGAACCGGTTGAACACGAGTTTCTCTTCGCCGGGCCGCAAGCCGATGCCCTGGTCGCGGACGGTGAGTGCCACGGCATCACCGTCGGAGCGCATGGTGAGCGTCACCGGTTTGCGTTCGCCGTGGTCGATGGCGTTGGCCAGCAGATTCCGCAGGATGCGTTCGACGCGGCGCGGGTCGATCTCGGCGGTCACCGGTTCGGCGGGGAGGTCGAGGATGAGCTCGGTCCCGGTCTCCTCGGCCAGGCGCCCGACCGTGGCCAGTGCAGCATCGATCGGGATGGCCATGTCCATGCGTTCGGCCGCCAATTCCGCCATGCCGGCGTCGTGGCGGGAGATCTCGAGGAGTTCGTTGAGCAGCGTCTCGAACCGGTCGAGCTCCTTGTCGAGCAGCTCGACCGACCGCTTGCGCACCGGGTCGAGTTCGTCGCGGCCGTCGTAGAGCACGTCGCTGGCCATCCGGACCGTCGTCAGCGGCGTGCGCAGCTCGTGGCTGACGTCGGAGGTGAACTGCCGTTGCAGACCACCGAACTCTTCGAGATGCGTGATCTGTTTGGACAAGCTCTCGGCCATGTCGTTGAACGACATCGCCAGGCGCGCCATGTCGTCCTCGCCGCGCACCGGCATTCGTTCCTTGAGGCGGCCGTCGGCGAACCGGACCGCGATCCGCGACGCCGACCGCACCGGGATCACCACCTGCCGCGACACCAGCCACGCGATGGCCGCCAGCAACCCGAGCAGTACCAGGCCACCGGTGAGCAGGGTGCCGCGGACCAGGTCGACGGTGTTCTGTTCGTTGGTCAGCGGGAAGACGAGATACAGCTCGAGACCGGGAACCGACGCGTTGGTCGGCGAGCCGATGATGAGTGCCGGTTCCGAACCGCCACTCCCGGTGGGGACCGACGTGTACTGGTAGGCGACCTGACCGCCCTGCACCATGTCCCGCAGCGTTTGCGGTATCTCCGACGTCGGACCGACGCCCGGCGGAGCGCCGTCGGCGTCGGACCCGGGCACCAGCAGCACGGTGTCGAAGGTGCCGACCGCACCCGAACTCTCGCCGGTGTCGACATCACGGTCGGTGAGCAACGAGCGTGTCTGCCGCAGCCGGTTCTGCACCGACATGTTGCCGTCGCCGCTGGAGAGGTCGCGTTCGACGGCCACGCGTGCGCGGTCGACCTCCTCGGTCGCGGCCGTGAGTTTTACGTCGAGCAGGCGGTCGGTGATCTGGCTGATGAGCACAAAACCCAAGATCAGGAGCACGACAAAAGACAGCACCAACGTCGAGACCACCACACGCAGTTGCAGTGACCGCCGCCAGATGTGACCGAAGGCCCGGCCCAGGCTGCTCGCTGCGCGAGTGAATCGTCCGAAGGTGCTGTTGACGCGTCGCCGAGGTCTCCCGATCACGGCGGGCCGGCCTTGTAGCCGACCCCCCTCACTGTCAGGACGACCTCGGGATTCTCCGGGTCCGTCTCGACCTTGGCGCGTAACCGCTGGACATGCACGTTGACGAGTCTAGTGTCCGCCGGATGGCGGTAGCCCCACACCTGTTCGAGGAGCACGTCCCGGGTGAAGACCTGACGCGGCTTGCGGGCCAGCGCGACCAGCAGGTCGAACTCGAGTGGGGTCAGCGAGATGGGTACGCCTTCGCGGGTGACTTTGTGGGCGGGGACGTCGATCTCGACCGGGCCGATGGACAGCAGTTCGGCCGGCTCTTCGTCGGTGCGACGCAGCCGGGCACGCACGCGGGCGACCAGTTCCTTCGGCTTGAACGGCTTGACCATGTAGTCGTCGGCGCCGGACTCCAGGCCGAGCACCACGTCGACGGTGTCGGACTTGGCGGTCAGCATCACGATCGGGACGCCCGAGTCGGCCCGCAGCACGCGGCACACGTCGATGCCGTTCATGCCTGGCAGCATCAGGTCCAGCAGCACCAGGTCGGGCCGGATCTCGCGGACCGCGGTCAGGGCCTGGGTGCCGTCACCGACGACGAACGGTTCAAAGCCCTCCCCGCGCAACACGATCGTCAGCATCTCGGCGAGAGCGGCGTCGTCGTCGACGACAAGGATGCGCGGCTTCATGCACCAATGGTGACACTTCCGTGATGCAACCGTGGTGATCGACGCGCCGGGCAGCTGTGGTGGTCTGCTCTATATGCTGCAGGTCGTGGGCGAGCTGATCGCGGTGGAGGGCCTCGACGGGGCGGGCAAGAACACGTTGGTGACCGGCCTGGTCGAGCACTGGCACTCGCGCGGAGCACGCGTCGCGCAGTTGACCTTCCCTCGGTACGGCCGTACCGCGACGGCCGACATCGCAGCCGAGGCGCTGCACGGCAAGCACGGCGACCTGCGCGACAGTGTGTACGCGATGGCTCTGCTGTTTGCTTTGGACCGTGCCGACGCTGCCGACGAGATCCGCTCTGCCCGAAGCGAATTCGACGTGGTGATCCTCGACCGCTACGTCGCGTCGAATGCCGCCTACAGTGCTGCCCGGCTCCATCAGGACGCCGATGGTGAGGTCGTCCACTGGGTCGCCGACCTCGAGTTCGGGCGGTTCGGATTACCGCTGCCCGACCGGCAGGTCCTGCTCGGGGTGCCCGCGGAGGTCGCGATGGCACGCGCCGAGTCCCGGGCCGACGCCGACGCGACTCGCGCACGCGATCACTACGAGCGCGACGCCGACCTCCAACGTCGGGTCGACGCGGTCTACCGCGGTCTGGCGAGCACGTCCTGGCGTTCGCCGTGGACCGAATTCGACGGTGGCGACATCTCGATCTTGGCACGACTTCTGCTACCCGAATGACCGTGCGGTGACGGCCCCCCGTCGCTTGGATAGCCTGGAAACAATGACTTCAGCGCAGGAGTACCCATGACGTTTCAGCCGCCGCCACCGGGTGGTCGCGCAGGGCCGCCTCCCGGTCCGCGTTCGCATCCGGTCGGGCCGCCGACCGGGGGTTTTCCAGGTCTGTCCGGCCCGGGTCCGCTGCAACCGCCGACGACCGGTCCGGCCGGCCAGTACGGTCCTGCGGCAACGCCTTACGGGCCGCCGGGACCGCCTGGACCCGGCCAGTTCGGTCCAGGTCCCGGCTATTCCCCACCGGGTCCCGGTCGGCCCCCGAACGGGGGCGGCAACGGGGGCACCATCGCGGCCATCGTGTGCGGCGTCATCGCGGTCCTCGCGATCGCCGGCCTGGTGGTGACGCTGATCGTCAAATCGAACTCATCGGGCGACGACACGCCTGCCGCGGCGTCGACGACGCAGACCACGTCGGACACTACGACAACCGATTCGCCCTATTCGACGTATTCGACGCCCGACTCCACGACCCCGCCCAGCGGCGGAGATCCGACCGAAGTCGCTGCGATTCAGGTCGCGATGCAGAACTATGTGACGGCCGGAAACGCCCGGGACCTCACGCGCATGAAGGCCGCCGTCTGCAGCCAGAACCGCAGCCAAGTGACGCTGCCCAGCAAGCCGGGCAACATCATCATCGAATCGCTGCTCGCGACCCAGATCGACGGCGACTTCGCGCAGACACGCATGCTCGTCCACGTCGAAGAGGGCACCCGGCGCACAGCGTCGGAACCGGCGAATGCCCGGCTGCTCAAGGAGAACAACCAATGGCTGTACTGCCCCGGAGCCGAGCCGTCGATCGGGACGTGAGGGCCGTCGGCTGAGACTCCGCTCGTGGCGGCCACACCCTGTGTCGAATCGGGTCAACTGGGTGCTGCAGCACACAGATTCTCCAACAGGACACAGAGTGTCGGTAGCACCTCGCTGAGCCAACCGCGGATCGTGGTCATCCGGGTGTGTCCCGAAGCGGACGGGCCCGATCTCCGTCACCAGTCATCGCGTTCCCGCCGAACGTGACGCCAGGAGCACGCGGCCCACAAAAGTAGGGGAGGAAACTTCCTCCCCTACCCTCGGTGTCCTCCCCCAGAAAATTCGCGGACGATTATGAAACCCGGGGAAGAAGTTCTTCCCCTAGATTTTGCGGGCACGACGCCATCGTGTTTCCCCAGGTCGGAGCGCTGATCAGGCAGATCAGTAGCGGTAGTGCTCCGGCTTGTACGGTCCTTCGACGTCGACGTTGATGTACTCGGCCTGTTCCTTGGTGAGCTTGGTCAGCGTGCCGCCGAGAGCTTCGACGTGGATGCGCGCGACCTTCTCGTCGAGATGCTTGGGCAGGCGGTAGACCTCGTTGTCGTATTCGTCGTTCTTGGTCCACAGTTCGATCTGCGCGATCACCTGGTTGGAGAAGCTGTTGCTCATCACGAACGACGGGTGGCCGGTCGCGTTGCCCAGGTTGAGCAGACGTCCCTCGCTGAGCACGATGATTGACTTGCCGTCCTCGAAGATCCACTGGTCGACCTGCGGCTTGATGTTGATCCGCTTGGCGCCCGACCCCTCGAGGCCGGCCATGTCGATCTCGTTGTCGAAGTGGCCGATGTTGCCGAGGATGGCCTGGAACTTCATCTGACGCATGTGCGCGAGGGTGATGATGCCGAGGTTGCCGGTGGAGGTGATGACGATGTCGGCGTCGCCGATCGCCTGCTCGACGGTCACGACATCGAAGCCGTCCATGAGGGCCTGCAGCGCGTTGATCGGGTCGATCTCGGTGACCTGCACGCGCGCGCCCTGACCGGCCAGCGACTCCGCGCAACCCTTGCCTACGTCGCCGTAACCACAGATCAGAACCTTCTTGCCGCCGATCAGCACGTCGGTGCCGCGGTTGATGCCATCGATCAGGGAGTGTCGGGTGCCGTACTTGTTGTCGAACTTGCTCTTGGTGACGGAGTCGTTGACGTTGATCGCCGGGAAGGACAAATCACCCGCGGCGGCGAACTGGTAGAGCCGCAGCACGCCGGTGGTGGTTTCCTCGGTGACGCCCTGGACGGACTCGGCGATGGTCGTCCACTTGGACTTGTCGTTCTCGAAGCCCGTCCGGAGCAACTCGAGGAACACCTTGTACTCGGCGGAATGATCGTCCTCGGCGGGCGGAACAACCCCGGCCTTCTCGAACTCGGCGCCACGCAGGACCAGCATGGTCGCGTCACCACCGTCGTCGAGGATCATGTTGGCGGGCTCGTCGGGGTTGGGCCAGGTAAGCATCTGCTCGGCCGCCCACCAGTATTCCTCGAGCGTCTCACCCTTCCAGGCGAACACCGGGACGCCCTTGGGCTCGTCGGGGGTGCCGTGTGGCCCGATGACGACGGCCGCGGCGGCGTGATCCTGGGTGGAGAAGATGTTGCACGACGCCCAGCGCACCTCGGCGCCGAGCGCGACGAGCGTCTCGATCAGCACCGCGGTCTGGACCGTCATGTGCAGCGACCCCGAGATGCGGGCGCCCTTCAGCGGGGCGACGTCGGCGTACTCGCGGCGCAGCGACATCAGGCCGGGCATCTCGTGCTCGGCGAGTTCGATCTCCTTGCGGCCGAAGTCCGCGAGTGACAGGTCGGCCACCTTGTAGTCGATGCCGTTTCGGGTGTCGGCCTGCAGTGCGGAGCTCGTCATGTGTTCCCCTTGTCGTTCGCGTCGGAATGCTGCTCGGATGCAGCTCGAAAGGCGTTCGACTAGAGGCTATCGGACGGCGTCAGGCGACACCTGTGGCAGGTGTCACCACCGACGACCGACTCAGAGCTCGGCGCGACCCTCGGGGGCCACCTTCGCGTCGTCGAGGGGTGGGACCTCGCCGCGCTCACGCTTGCCGACCATCGAATGTCGTTGGCTGTACAGGAAGTACACGGCGACGCCGAGGACCATCCAGACCAGGAACCGAATCCAGGTCAGCGCCGACAGGTTCAGCATCAGCCAGATGCAGGCGATCACCGCGAGCACCGGGATCACCGGGCCACCGGGCACGCGGAATCCCCGCTCGAGATCGGGGCGAGTGCGCCGCAGGACCATCACGCCGATGGCGACCACGATGAACGCGAACAACGTTCCGACGTTGACCATCTCGTGCAGCTTGTCGATCGGCAGGAACCCGGCAACCAGGGCACATACGACGCCGATGAGGATCGTCAGACGAGCCGGGGTGCCGAACCGCGGATGGGTCTTCGACATCGCGCGCGGAAGCAACCCGTCGCGGCACATCGCGAAGAGCACCCGGGACTGTCCGAGCATCAGCACCATGACGACGGTCGTCAGACCTGCCAGCGCACCGAAAGCTGTGACCTTCTCCGCCCACGTGATGCCCTCGACCTGGAACACGTCGGCGAGGTCGGCATCCTTGCCGGCCATCTCCTTGTAGCTGACCATGCCGGTCACCACGATCGTCACGAGCACGTAGAGGACGGTGACGATGGCGAGCGAGCCGAGGATGCCGCGCGGCACATCCTTGCGCGGGTTGCGCGTCTCTTCCGCGGTTGTCGCAACGACGTCGAACCCGATGAATGCGAAGAACACCAGCGACGCCGCCGCGAGGACGCCGTACCAGCCGTAGGAGGAGTCTCCTCCGCCACTGATCAGGGAGAACAGGGTCGAATCGACCGACTTGTGGGTTCCCTCGCCGGACTCGGCCGGCGGCACGAACGGCGTGAAGTTGTCGGCCTTGATGTGGAAGAAGCCGACGACGATGACGAGGAGGACCACGCCGACCTTGATGGCCGTGATCACGGCACTCACCACCGACGAGAGCCGTGTTCCGATCACGAGCAGGGTCGTGACAACGGCGATGATCAGGATCGCGCCCCAGTCGACCGTCACCGACCCGATGTCGAAGGAGGCCGACGACGCGGTGCTGTTGGTGGTGAAGGCGTTGACCACATACTGCGACCAGCCCTTGGCCACCACCGCAGCGCCCACCGCGAACTCGAGAATCAGGTCCCAGCCGAGGATCCAGGCGACGAACTCGCCGAGCGTCGCGTAGCCGAAGGTGTACGCGGACCCGGCCACCGGCACCGTCGACGCGAATTCGGCGTAGCACAGCGCGGCGAACGCACAGGTGATCGCGGCAATGATGAAGGAGACCGAGATCGCCGGACCGGCCTTGTCGGCGGCCGTCTGGACGGTGAGGGTGAAGATTCCGGCGCCGATCACCACCGATACGCCGAAAACGATCAGGTTCCACGCACTGAGGTTTTTCCGGAGTTTGTGTTCCGGCTCGTCGGTGTCGGCCATCGACTGCTCGACCGATTTGATGCGCGTCAACGGATTGGCCATGAACGATCCTCCCGTGAGTCAGAGCGGATGCAGCGTTCATTTACGCTAACCGAACGATCACCGGCGCCGCGCGGGAATCAGCGTCGAGCGTGTCCCGTTACGGCCCACCCGGGATTGCCAGGTGGGCCGAAACGGGCGATCGGGTGGAGCTCAGACCAGGCCGCGGAAGCCCTGCCCGATGCTCGAGTCGGTTTCCGACATCACGCGACTCGCATTCGACACACCCGTCTTCAACGCCATCAGCTGGTCACGCGACGTGGTGAAGATGCGGTCGAAGTTCTGTTGCGCCTCGGTGTAGGCCTGCTTGGCGTCCGCCGAGTTCCAGTTGCCGTGCAGCGCAGCCACCTGGGTCTTCAGCTGACCGTTGAGGTCCTCGAGACGGTTGAAGGCGGCGAGCAGGCCGCTGCTGAGGTCGCCGAGCGAGGCGAAGTCATAGTTGATCTGTCCGGACATGGGAGTTCCTTTCGTGTCGGAATGGGAAGTGTCAGACCGAGACCGGGCCGCCGGCGAGACCGTTGGCCGCCGACGCGTCCTGGTCCTCGTAACCGGCGAAGCCCTGGCTCAGCTGGGTGCGGATCTGGTCGAGCAGGTTGTTGAGCGTGATCGCCGCGCGGTTCCAGTCGGTGTGCGTACCGTCGAAGGCCACCCCCGCCCGGCCCTGCCAGGTGGGCGTGGCGTTGCCCGCGTGCCGGGCGATGACGCCGATGGTTTCCTTCATGTCGTCGACGATGCTCGCGACCGACTGCGCGGTTGCCTGCGCGTCGGCCACGTTGAGGGCGACCCCCGGGCCCGCCGATCCGATTCCGGGAAGATTCAGCATGAGTTTTCCTCCTGTGTTTCGGCATCGTTCGGCGATGCCCCCGTTGGCGCCCACGTAGCGGACACCCCTGACCGTTCCCCGACCTGAATCATCATGGGAACCAACGACTGTCGGGCAGGGTCTCGATCAGCAGGCCAATCGCTTGCGTGATCCGATGCCCCGTACCCGGCGACAGCGTGGTCCACAGACGTCCGTCCAGGGACTTACTGGGGCTGGATACGATTCGACCCTTGCCGGTGTCGAAAACCGCTACCGCTCCAGAAGATTGGGTGAGCACACCAGCGTCGTGCGCGATCGCGACGATCTCGGTACGGGCTCGGCACGACGCTAACGCAGCCGAGATCATCATGGCGTCGGTCGGCGAGGCGCCGAGGGCGTGCAATGCATCAGTCATCTCGAGGCCCGTTCGGCATGAGCCCAAGCGATCGGTGAAATCGTCGGTCGGATGACTCAGTGCGCCAAAGGAACACGGAGCGCATTCGCCGAGTTCTCGCTGAAACAGCGGCCCGAGCGCATCGGCCTCGTGGAGGTCGACGAGACGAAGGTGGACATCGGTGCCGTCACGAACGGCCAGTGCGTGATGGTTACCGGCCCGCGCAAGGCACATGCGCCGGACACCGTCGTCGGTGAAGGTCCGGACTTCGATGGTCCGATCCGGCGTGGAGAGTACCCGCATCGCTGCGCCGAGCCAGGCCACCGGCTCGTCGTCCGCCCAGAGGCCGAGGTCGACGATCCGCGCGTCGAGATCGGCCGGCGACATTCTCGCCGGCTCGGGTTCGAGGACGCCGTCGACATCGAGTACCACGGGCCAGGTCTGCACGCCGTGTCGTTCGCCGAGGCGGCGCAGCACCGCGACATCGAGCGCGATTGCCGTCATGTCGGTTGTCGTCATGGTCGGCGCCCTCCGTCCGGACCGAGCAACAGGGTCTCGGCGGTGTACCGGGGATCGACCGATCCAGGTTTGACGACGTGCTGTGCGACGGCGTGGTCGGCGACCGCGATGTCGGCCCAGGTGGTTGGATTCTCCGATTCCGTTGCAACAACGCCCGATTCGCTGGATCCGGGAATCCCGGAGTCCACGACGCGGACCACCGTACGATCGCCGGCCGCGGCCGTGACCGGCGACGGTGCCATCGGCGGCGCTGCGGATGTCGGATGGGGTTGCGAGACTTGCGGTGCCGACAAGTCACGTGCCACGCCGGGAACCGGAGACTGCGGTTGGGCCAGAGTTGTCGGGATGTAAGCGAGCTTCTCCTGTTGCAGTGCAACAAATCCCGCGGGCAGCACGGACGGTGCTCCCGGTGACGCAACAGGTGATGGTGGAGTCTGGACCGCGGCGTTGGTGGTTACCCGCTGCGCGGCATGCTCGGCATCCAGTGGCGCGGCGGAGACCAGGTCGGGTGCCGGTGACGCCGAGTTCCAGGGCTTGGCGACGGGTTCGGTGGCCACCTCGTAGGCCTGCATCACCCGCGAGGCCCGCATGTGTTGATCGTGGGCGGCGCGCTCGATCTGCGCGGCAGCACCGGCGATCAACGGAACCACACTGTTTGCTGCCCTGGATATCTCGTGCATCTGTTGAACGAGCCCGATCTCGGCGATGGCCGGCATGTTCAGCCGGGCAACCGTGATCGCGGCTGCCTGCGCATGGGCGCGGGCCGCGTTGTATCCGGCCTCGACTGCAGTGTCGGCGAACCACGGCGCGAGTCGGGTCAATCGCTCGAAGGCCGCACTCGACTGCGCCGACTGCCAATGCACACCCAACCTCGCGAGCACGGCCGCGTACTCGGCGCCCGCTTCGCCCAGATCTGCCGACAACCTCGCCCAGGCGAGGCCGGCCTCTGCCAGTGGCCCCGGCCCAGGTCCGTCACCCAGATCGGAGACGAGTTGTTCGCTGTTTCGTGCGTCCCAGTCGACGCCGGTGAATCCGGTCACTGCTCCTCCTCTCTGGACATGAAATCGGTTGAATGACTTTGCTTTCGGAAGCCCTTCGAGGCTCGCTACGCTCGCACCTCAGGGAGCGGTATAAGCTCGCTCCGCTCGCACCTCAGGGAACGACAGGGCGCGCTCCTCAGTGCGGCGCGAGTGGTGGAACCCGGAGCATGCTGGCAGCGTCATCGTCGCCCTGCGTGAACCCCGCGGCCTGCGCTCTCAGCACCGCGGCGATCTTGCGCAACTCGTGGACGCCCGACGCAGCGTCGGCCCCAAATGTCTCGGCGACGGTGGAGAAGCTGTCGGCAGCGGCGATCGACACCTCGTCACGCCCCTGGGGCGCGACCTGCAAGGTGTGTCCGGCCGAGGTCACCGAATGCTCCAGCCGTTCGGCGATGCGGTCGAGATCCGCAGCGGCGACGAGTAGTTCGGATGGATCTACGCGAAGTTGTGAGTCGGTCATGGGTGTCTCACTTCCGTGTTGTATCCGTGCTGGCTGGTCCCAGCCGGAGTTCGATGTCGGGTGCAGGATCTGGTTCGGGTGTCTCGTCGTGGCCGAGCACCGCGGGCACCACCTCGAGGTCGTCGCCGACGATCCGCTGTCCGTTGATCTCCGAGACCAGATAGTCGGCAATCGCGTGCTGATCGGCGGATGCGCCTGCCGTGCGCCCCATCCCGGCGGCACCCGCGCCCACCGGGGCAGCACCCATTGGCATCGCCTGCGCCGCGCCCGGACCTCGCACCGGGGTGGCCGCGACGTTGGCGCCGGGGCTTTCGACGGCTGCCGGCGTGATCGGCACGGTGGTCCGGGCATTGTTCAGCGCCGGCACCATGCCGAGGCCACCGAGCGCCGCACCAGTGACTCGCGCCCCGCCCTTGCCCACCGGATGCGGCATCGGGCCGCCCGGAGCGGGCTTGTCCTTCTTTGGCTGTTCACGATTGTTGTTCTGGTTGCGGTCCGGCTGGTTGATGGTGGTGATCATCTTGCCGACGGGTTTCGCCAGGGCCGAGGGTAATTCGACTGCCGTCGACAGCGCCGGGGAGACGACGTCGAGCACCGAACTGGCGATCGCGAACGGCGACGGACCGGCAGCCGGCTTGGGCGCGTTGGTCACCGGCACCTTGGTGCCGTTCACGGTCATCTTGCCGGTCGGTGCGAGCAGCGCCGCCCGGGTGGCGGCCACCGCGGCGGTGGCCTCGCCGAGGCCGAGATTGGCGAACCCCACCGCAAGTCCGATGCCGGCCGCGAAGGCGGGGCTCACGATCATCGGCACCACGGCGGCAATCTTGGCGACGGTCGCGGCGATGATCGCCTGCACCGCAGCCAGACCGTGGGCCACGATCGCGGCGGCGGCGTTGATATCGAAGGACATTCCGGTGCCCTGCGTCGCGAGTGCCGCACTGTTGGTCGACGCCTGCGCGGTCTTGGCACCGGCACCCAGCGACGACTGGCCAGCCCACAGTTTGTCGGCGAGGCCGAGTGCGCCCTTGCTCATCGTCATCGTTGTCTCGAGCACCTTCGACAAACTCTGGAAGATGGCCGATGGGTCGAAGCCTGCCTTCGAGAGATCACCGGTTCCGAAGCCGCCCAACAGATCTGTCATGGGTTTGATCAGCAGGTCGAGGTCGATGGTCGGCATCGGCGGGAGACCGGGCATCGGCGGCAGCGGCGGCAGCACCGGCAACGGCGGCAGACCGAGGCGGGTAAGGACGTCGGCGACGGGTGTGTCGAGGATGGGTCCGAGCGGCGTCGCGTCGACCATGTCCTGCACGGTCATGTGCATCATCGCCGGCACGTCGGGCAGACACGGCTGCGGCGTGTGGGGCATGTGGGCCGGTGTCACAGGGCGGACCTGATGACTGCGGCGTTGTTGCCGTCGGTCGTCTCGAAGGTGGCGAGACCGGCCGCGGTAGAGGCCGCCGTAGCCGCATGCACCGCCGCCAATTCGCCCACGGACGTGAGGTGATTCACCTGCGCGGCAATGAAAGCCGCCAGGAACTCCTGGCCGATCAGTCCGAACACCGGCACCATGATCGCGGTGTTGGCCGCCGCGTTGATGGAGCCGGCCGCACCCACCGCCGTCGCCATCGCGACATTGGTCCCGGTGAACGCCTCGAGCACCTCTGGTGTCACGCGCACATCGGTCATGACAACCCCCTTAGTAGTGATGTCGGATGGATCGTGTTGTGGAACAGCGGCAATCAGGTCGCCGGCCGTGACGCCAGCAGGTCGGCGAAGGCTTCGTTGAACTCGTCGGTGGCCGCCGCCCGCTGAGCGAAGGCGCGCTGCGCAGCCATGGCCGCGGTGGCGACGATCTGCTCGCCGAGCCGAGTGGCACCCAGTTCGTTGGCACCCGACGCCAACCAGAGTCCGGTCAGCGCACCGTTCGCGTCGACCTCCGCCGTCACGAGATCGTCGGGCGACGTCGCCCGCACCGCAATCGACCCCAGCTTCTCGCTGAACTCGTGCAGCCCGTTCAACTGCGCCTGCGCGCGGGCTTCGAGTTCGTCCATCGCCCAGCTCATCTCGACACCCCCGTCATCCGCGCCGGAGCCACGAGACAGGCTCATCGGCGTCGGAGTCGTCCTGGTACTCGGCACGTGCCACGTCGTCGGCCTTCGGCAGTTTCATCTCGTCGACGAGCTCGGCGGCCATCCCGTCGGCCAGCAGATCGGCGCGCAGCCGCACACCTGCGGACATCGCGGCCTGACGACAGAGACGCAAGATCTCGCCGGCGAGCACGGATGGCTCCTTGTCAAGCATCGACGGTTCGATCCGCACCGACAGCGGCAGACCCTGATAGGTGGTGACCACCGACAGCGATCCCGACCGCGACCGTGCCTGCGCCGGCTGATGCAATGCCGCCCACGCCCCGTGGTCTGCCGGCGGGAGTTCCTCACCCCCACCAGAAGCCGCTGCATGATCACCGATCGAATCGCGGTGGATGGACTCGCTGAATGTCGTCACGATCGCCCCCTTCTGATTCTTTAGACGCAGCGTCGGGGATTTCGGATCCATGGATTCTTGGTCGATGCCCCCGCACTGGCCGACCTGCAGAGATGCCGACCCGGTCAGCACTGACCGAATGCTTGAAAAGATCCTGCCACAGGTCCGTGACTGCGCCCACACTTTGTGCACAGCTCGTTCGGCGTCCCACCGGCCCGACCGGCCGCCCTCGCTTTGGGTACACTCCGGCCTGTGCCGTCAACAACCAGGCGTTTACGAGACTGAACGCCGACGGCACTGGTGCCGCCACAGGCCCTGCAGCCGCCGACACCGCGTCGGGGGAACGATCCACCAGGGGGACTGCCGACAATGACAGCTGAGCAACCGACCAACGATCCGGCAACACAATCAGACGCAGCGGGACATCCGGTCACCCCGCCGTGGTTGCAGTTCGCGCCCCAACCCCCGGCAGCTGGCCAGCGACCCACCGAGGGCACACCGACAGGACATACCACCGGACCGACGCACGCCGCGGAGCATCACCCCGCGCCGGGACGTCCCGAGCACCCCGTGTTCGATCCACCGCCGCCCGGGCCATACCCGGGTCCGCCGGCAGGACCATACGGTCCACCCGCGGGTTCGGGTCCCACGCCGACGCCACCTCCCCCCGCACCCGGCGCACCCTATGGGCCCCAGTACGGTCCGCCGGCAGGCTATCCGCCCCAACAGTTCCCGGGACAACAGTTCCCCGGACAGCCTGGTCCGGCCGGACCTGCGCTCGATGACGTGGCGCTGCTGCGGAAGGCGCGTCGGGCCCCAAGCCGTGGCTGGCGCCGAGCCGTCCATACTCTTTCGGCGGGCACGATCAATCCCGGTGAGTCGCAGGGCGATATCGAGTACCAGCAGCTTCTCGACCGGGTACGACGACCCGTCCGCGGCGACTACCGCATCGCGGTGCTGTCACTCAAGGGCGGTGTCGGAAAGACCACCACCACCGTCGGGCTCGGGTCGACCTTCGCGTCGTTGCGCGGCGACCGGGTGATCGCCGTCGACGCCAATCCCGACCTGGGCACGCTCGCACAGCGCATCCCGCAGCAGACCCGCTCCACCGTGCGCGACCTGCTCGCCGACGACAACGTCTACCGATACTCGGACGTCCGCGCGCACACCTCGCAAGCGCCGAGCCGATTGGAAGTCCTTGCTTCCGAACGTGATCCGGCGATGGCCGAGGCGTTCAACGAGGACGAGTACCGCGGCGTGGTGACCATCTTGCAGCGGTTCTACAACATCATCATCACCGATTGCGGTACGGGACTGAGCCATTCGGCGATGAACGGAGTCCTCGATCTGGCCAACGCGCTGATCCTGGTGAGCTCACCCGCGCTCGACGGTGCGCGCAGCGCCGGCGCGACCCTCGACTGGCTCGAGGCCCACGGCTACGGGCACCTCGTATCGCGGGCTGTGGTGGTACTCAGCTCGTCCCGACCCGGCGCATCGACCATCGACACCAACCAGCTCGCCCAGCACTTCCTCACCAGATGTCGTGCAGTGCAGCAGATTCCGTTCGACGACCATCTCTCCGAGGGCGCCGACGTCGACCTGGAACTGATGAGCAAACCCGCCCGGCGCGCCTTCGTCGAACTCGCCGCCAGCATGGCCGACGAATTCGCCGACGCCCCGGTCCGACGCGAGGACCCGTTCCTCGCCTGAGCTCTCACTGCTGTCTAAGGTCGGCCCCTCCGCTTCTCAGCTGAGGTGCGAGGAGCGCAAGCGACTACCCACCGCTGCCTGAGGTGCGAGGAGCGCAAGCGACGAGCCTCGAAGACCTGGCGACGCCACCTCAACAAGCCCCCTCGGGATGGCAACCAAAACGGTCGCCGCGACGTGCCTCCGAGGGCATTATGCCCTCGGATACGCGTGAGGCGGACCGTTCCAGACAGCGTCGAAGGGGGCACTCGGATCAGTATGATTTTAGGTTCGGATTC
Source organism: Gordonia sp. NPDC003585 (assembly GCF_040610755.1). Lineage (NCBI taxonomy): Bacteria > Bacillati > Actinomycetota > Actinomycetes > Mycobacteriales > Gordoniaceae > Gordonia > Gordonia sp. NPDC003585. The sequence continues at coordinate 16,204 of NZ_JBEXMX010000088.1, forward strand.
CGGACATAAAATCATACTGATCGACGTCGCAGCGCCTAGACGGCCCGGTCGCCGTCGCTGGTTATTAACCCAATTGCTCTGTCTCACGAACCCTTCGAGGCTCGCTTCGCTCGCACCTCAGGGAGCGGAGGTGGGCTCACGAAGCGGAGCTGGGCTCACGGCGGAATCGCCCCGGCGAGCCCCGACGAACTCAGCCACCCGGTCCGCGAGGTGCGTTCGGGCTCCCTTGCGGCCCTTGCAGCGACTTGGGGAGCTGCAGGGTCGGCAGCGGTCCCAGGTCGGGTGCGGGCCCCATCGGGATTCGACCACCACCGGGCAGCGGGATCTCCGGAACCCACGGCCGCGGTGCCGGAATGCCGGCGCGGGTGACCGTGGCGTGCATCAGGTAGACGTTGTAGCTCGTCCACTGCGACATCGTGAAGTACAGGTCGTTGCCCTTCGACCACGGGTGAATGCTCGCACCGTAGATCGACGGGTAGTTAGTCGCCGACGCCACCACTCGCGGCGCCGTCCACGGCCCCTGCGGATTTGCCGCCTGGCGCAATACGATTCCGTTGCTGAAGACGTCGGTCGACAGCATCAGCCAGCGTCGCAGGGACGGACTCCACTGCACCGACACCTCGCCGACGCCACCGGAGGCCACCGGCCGCGGCTCGGCGGTGAGGCCACGTCCCCAGTAGGTGCCCATCCAGTACTGGTAGGCCGCCTTGTTGAGGATCTGGTTGGCCGGAACACGCGCCACGTACACACCGCCGACACGGCCCTGCTCGGTGCCGAACATGTAGACCATGTTGCCGCGCTTGGTAAGTGCGGGCATCTGGAAGTTGCGGGCGGGTCCGGCGTTGGTCCAGAACGCGCTGCCCGACTTGCGCCAGGTCACGCCGTTGTCGTCGGACACGGCGATGCCCGAGTAGTTCGACGTCCACGACCCGGGAGCCGGACCATACTGGCGCACAGACGCATACGAGAGGTACTGGCGCCCGCCGACGGAGATGCCCGACGTCGGGAGAGTGGTGATCTCGCTGCCGTTGATCCGGCGGGCCGGGATCACCTCACGCGCCCGGCCGGCCTGGCCAGTGAGGAAGTCGCTGTAGGAGAACTGCCGCAGATTGGTGGTGTTGCTGTACGCCAGGGTGTTGACGCGCCAGTCAAACCCGGTGGGCGCCTTGGTCCCGGTGTCACCGGCGAACCCGGAGCCCTGCTTGCCACCCTGCCGCAGATTGACGTAAGGCAGTGCGGGGAACGGGATCTGGGCCGGCATGATCGGGACGTTCAATCCCGCTCCGCTGACGTACGGCGGCTGATCGCTGCGCTCACCCTGCGGACGCGGGCGGCCGAAGGTGTCGCCGAACACCGTGATGATCTGGCCCTGACCGTTGTCCCACATCACCGCATTGCCGGCACCTGCGACGCCCCACTTGGTGTCGGTGTGGTCCACCGACTGCGCGCCTGTCAGCTTGGCGACGAACGCGTTCGTGATGCCGTTCTTGGTGACGGGCTGGCCCGCGCCACGCTGTTGCCCAACGCGATTCGGGTTCGGCGTCGGATACAGGTCGGGGCCTTGTGGCGCATTCGGGACGTTGGGGTTGATGATGACCGGTGCTTGCGGCGTGGTCGGGGTGCCGTTCGGGGCCGGTCGCGGAAGTTCCGGCACGGCGGGCGCAGGCGGCACGATCATGCCGACCGGGTTCACGTTGGGAACCGAGAGCTGCGGCTGCGCATTGAGATTGACCGGCTGTTCCTTGGTGGCACCGCTGCTGCTGGACGAGCAGGCGCTCAGCACGGTCACGGAGACCACGCCCAGCGCGATCACGGCCAGCGCCGGCCGAGAATTGATGACTCGCGACGGTTTCACGTCAGACTCCCCCATTCGGATTGACCACACCCGCGACCTGCCGTCGGCTCATCGGCCGAAGACCGCTGCGCGCTCATGGACACGCTCGACAAAGCCTGGCGTCGAGTTGAACTGCCCCACCGCACGAGCCCAGCCGTCGGGCTGTCGGAGGTCGCCGCCGGCAGCACAGAGCAGGCGGGCCGCCGAGAGCGTCGCGTCGTCCATGTTGTCGGGGTCGGCCTTGCCGTCATCGTCGGCGTCGGTGGCGAACTGCTCCCACCGGCTGGGCATCATCTGCATCGGGCCCATGGTCCGGTCGACGACCTCACTGCCGTCGAAGCGACCGGCGTCGGTGTCCGGAATCGGTTTGGCACCAGCCGGATTCGCCTGGTCCAGACCGCGCAGGTAGGGCCGCGCAACCCCATCGGATTCGACGACGGCGCCGTCTGCGGTCGCATTGGAACTCGACACATCGCCGATCGCGGCGAGCGTCGACCAGCCGATTCCGCAGGCTGGGAGCGCCTTGTCCATGGCCGCCGCGGCGTACGCGTAGGAGCGGAGTGCCCGTTCCGGGATGCCGTACGGGCCGCTGTGTAGCTGCGACCATTCCTTCAACTGCATCGACGGGACTTGCCGTTCGGCCTGGTCGTCGTCTTTGTCCAATCGCGACGAACATGACGTGATCAAGGCAAGAACCATTACGGTCCCCACCACGAACAGCCAGCGACGACGCGCTCCCCCACCACCTTGCACGCGATGCACGCTACCGGATCGTGACCAAGAGACAAATCGACGGGGTCCGCCGAACGACCAGGACATATGCGGTGTTTCGGCCCCAAATCACGCCCGCGAGTGAGAAGGGTCACATTTTGCCGCCGACGTTCTACTCTGACCTGCGCAGGAACGAAACGAGTTGCCTCACAGGCTCCTTGGCCTCGTCCCATCGGTCGGCCTCGATCCAGAGTTCCGACCATTCGGTGGCCTCGTCGAGCACCCGCTCGGCGACGGTCACCGCTCGCGATCGCAGCGAGTCAGAGACCTCGAACGGCGCCTCATCGAGTGTCTGCGGTCCGTACGACTCGTCCGGCTCGGGCCCGCCCGGCATCAGTGCTGCAACGGTCGCCACCGCCGCCAATGCCGCCGAGCAGACGTCGATCTCCAGTTCGTCCGGGTCGTCGGCGTCGGTCACCGCATCGAACGCGGCCTGCACCACCGACAACCGTTCATCCGGGTCGGCCTCGTCGAACTCGACGACCCAGTCGGCCGCGTCGTCGTTGTCGAAGATCCCCGATCCCCATGCGCCCACTACCAACTCCTCTGAGAGATACCGCTAACGAAAATCTGCGACGGCAGACCCCCCTGGGTCCTCGAGCACATCGAACTGTGCGCCGACCGTGCGGCACCACTGTGCAACAGCATCGAGGCCTGCGCCAGGTGGCGAGTACAGGAACAGGGTCCGGGCACCGCCCTGCGTCATCGTCGCAACCAGCTCGACGTCGCCTTGCAGCGAATCGCCCAGTGTCTCCTCGTCGGCGGTCAACCGCTCGTGCTCGCCGTCCACGGGGAGCCCGTCCGCTCGTGCCCGAAACTCCCTGCGCACCACGACCGCCTGCGTCGCCAAGGGCGCGGACAACCATTGCAGCGGGCGACGCACCGACACCAGGACCGGGCCGTCCGGCGTCTCGGCAGACAGCATGGCCCACTCGTCTGTCGGGGCTCGCACAGCCAACGCCGTGACCACCGCCCGGAGATCCGCCACATCGACGAGATCGTTCGTCGGGCTGGTCAGCACGCCGATCGGCCCGATCCACTGACCGACCCAATCCTCGCCGAGCACCCAATCCAGCACGAGGAAGGCGATCTGCGTCGCCTCCTCGTCGGGCAGCTTCGCGAACACCGGGTGAAAGACCCCGACACTCACCCACCAGTGCTCCTCGTCGACGAACAACTGGAAGCGCGTGTCGGCGACATCGACCGCGACGCCACCGAACTGCGCGCGAATGTTCTCGATGTCGGCTTCGGGGAGCCGCGCCGGCGCATATACGAATTGGTCGTCGGCGGGACTCGCATCCGCCCAGCGCTGGGTGACGGCCCGCAATCGCGGGTCGCCGCCACCGCTGACGACGAACTGGTGCCGACCGGCCCCGTCGGTGCCGAACTCCCATGCCAGAGCGGGATCGATGGCCTCGACGGCCGCGCTCACGGTCGCAGCCAGTGCTTCCCCGTCCCGTGCAACCAACCCGGCCACGACGGCCCGACGCCCAGCGTCGGCCCACCACCGCCAGAATCGTCCGATCGCAACATCTTCCTCGCGCATGCATCAACAGTATCGGCGATACCGACACCTTCGACGCGGCGCTCCACAGCCTCGGTCGGAGTTACCAGGAACAGCTGGTCGTGCAGTGCCACCGTCTGCGGTGGTCGTAGTCCAAAGAAGGTGAGTAGATCCCATCTCTCAAGGAACTAGCCAAAGACCTCAAGAGATTCTGACCGTCAGCGTCGATTGAGAAGAGCGAGTCTGCTTACTGGTGGCATTTACGAGCTGAGGCCGATTTCTTCGTCGCCCGCAGCTCAGCTTTCAGCTTCATCGATCGAGAAGTGCACCGACTCACCCGGCTCCACTCGTCGAAGCTGCTGAGAAATCTGCGACGCCACTCCCCAATGCACACTCAGGTCCGCGAGTTCCAAATTGCTCACGACCAACTCTCCACCCAACTCGAATGGCACCACCATCGACGCGCAACTCATCCAATTCGGCGTCACCGCATTCAGTCGCCACTCGTTGAATAGCTCCACCTCGAGCACCTCATGCCCCATCTCCGGTAGTACCTTGTCGAACAGATCCGGCAGTTCATCACACACTTCGAACTCGCCCTCAGTCGGATCGAGCAAGCTCACACCGGCCCCGGAATCCAGCGGGCGCGTGTCCCAAGCATAAAAGCGTCCAAGCCAATCACCCGCGATTACCTCAATGTGACTCGCCAACAACCGATTTGACTGAGCGACGATACCCCGAGCCACATCTGCCTCACCGCGGGTATAGATGCGGAACAGGCCCTTTTCCAGTACCAACCCGCCAAAGTTGTCGCGGACGCGTTGAGGGGTGTCGTATCGCAGACCTTGGCCGGCAGGTACACCGCAACTGGGGCGAAACATTACGAGCAGTGGTTGCATACGTTCCTCGGTTAGTTGGCCAGGTGGTGTTTGGCCGCACCTGCCATGTGTGGCTCAGACTACTTGAGCGCGTCACGCCACGAACCGATGAAACCGGCGAGCAGAAGTTCGTCAGCCTCGCCTGATTCAATCCAGCCCGCAGAGTCCCCGTCATACTCGAACCCGAAATCATGAATGAATATCAGCCCGTTGGGCGCTAGTGTCACGTTTCATTAATTCCTATTGGGTTGGGCTTTTGCCAGGATTTCGTCGGCGGTCTTTGTCCATACGAAGGGATGTTTGCGGTCGTTC
>NZ_JBEXMX010000089.1:0-21194 GCF_040610755.1 Gordonia sp. NPDC003585
AACCGCCCAGCAGGGCCAGCGGAACAGGTTTCGTCATCGCTGCGGCGCGGCGCGGGCCGGTCGCGCCGTAGAACGTCGCAGCTGCTGCGGCCGTCGCGTAGGAGGCGACTCCCAGTGCGCGCCACCAGCGCGGACCCACCGGACTCATCGCAGCAATCTCGCCACGAACGCTCGGGTGTCGTTCTCGGACAATTGCTTCGACCGGGTTGCGTCGAGAGTCAGATAGGTTCGCGCGGTGACGCGTCGGTCGGCCCGGGCGTCATTCAGATATTTCAGTGTTGTCGGCACTACTACCGACGTGTCCTGCAGTGACTGAGTCATCAGCACCGGCCGCACAAAGCCCTTGGTGGGTAGTGCGAGAGCCTTGGTGAGCAACGCGTTGAGCGCGGTGTTGCGGGCGAGCGGTTTGGTGAACAGCGAACCCATTACGAGGCCGCTGGCCTGCCGGACGAGATCGTTCGCGCACAGGGTGGACGCCTTGCCGAGCCACTGCTTACCGGTGTCGGTGAGATAGGTGTTCAGATCGACGTCGCGGTGGGCGTTGCGGATCGCACTGAGGGTGTAGAGCGTATCGGCCGCGAGACCGGTCGGCATGACTCCCGATCCCGGTCCGAGACTGTCGAGCAGCGAGGAGAATTCGGCCGGGATCGAGGTAGCAGCGGCACCGCGGAAGTCGAGCTTGGATCCCTGCAGGGTAGGTGCCGTGCGGGCCAGATGGATTGCTGCCGAGGCACCTTGGGCCTCGCCGACCACCACCCAGGTGCGGGCGAGCCGATCAGAGATGTCCCGTGCCGCCTTGAGGGCGTCGACGATGTTGCGGGCCGTGGCGTCGAGGTCGTAGTACTGAGGTGTGCCCGGTGTGCCGACGCCTGCGTAATCGGTGCTGACGACGGCGTAGCCACGGCCGAGCCATCGGCGCATCTCGTCGGTGTCGGCCTTGACCGGGCGTGCCGACGGTGCGCAACTGTCGGCGATCCCGCGCGAGCCGTGTGCCCACGCGACGATGGGCCAGCCGCCGCTCGGCGATTTCCCGCCCGGAATCATCAGCACACCGGTGGACAGATGTGGCTTTCCGTCGGCACCCACGCTCCAGTAGGTGAACGCATTGCCGTCGGCCGCACCGCTGACCATCCGGGCACGGGGCAGTTCACGGCTGGCGTAGACGACCCCTGGGGCTTGGCCGGGACCGCGGGCATCGACGGTGTCCGCGGCGGGTTCGGGTTGGGCCGCGGTCACCGGTGTTGTCGTGTCGCCCGGTGTCGTCTGCTCGGGAATCGCGCCCGCGGTGGGCATCGAGCCGGCCAGCGCGACCGCGGTGATCGCGGCGGCGATCAGACCGATCGCGGCAGATCGTCGCCGCCGGCGCTTCGTCATGCCGTCACCACACCGACCGCGGGGAGGAAGAAGCAGGTGTTGTTGCCCACTTGTGCCGTGCCGAAGACTGCGGAGAGGATGGTGCCCTTACCCGTCTTGACCGGCGCCAGGCGCACACCGGACAGCATCCGCACCAGGGCCAGCGTGGCTGGGTCGGTCACCGGGTTCAGGTCGGCGAACCCGCCCTGGAACGTCGTGGTGTTGAACCACGCCACCTGCATCTTGCCGCCGGGACCGGAGTTGGTGGTCGCCGGCACGAAGGCGTAGGCGGTCTCGCCCTCGCCGACCAGGTTGAGCTTCTCGGGGACCTTGACGCCGGGGATCATGCGGATGATGGGTGCCAACGGTTGCAGCGGGTCCTGTTTCAACGGCCACGGTCCGGCGACCGCACCGGCTCCGGCAGTCACCAGGCCGAGTGGGTTGTCGGCGGTGGGTGTGGCGCAGAACGGGGCGACCGACGGGGTGAGAGTCTGGATACCCAGGGCCTTGAGCAGTGCGGTGGGATCCATGTCGGCAACCGGCCGCGCCTGCGCTGCCTGTGTCTTGTCGCCGGTCAGGGACAGGGCACCCGCGCGACTGAGGATGTCCTCGGGTGACAGTTTGCCGACCGCGCCGAGGACGGCCTGTGCGGCCTGCATCGCCATCTGGTCAACGCCTGCGGCCTTGAGCATGCGGACAGCGGACGCGAGTTCACCGTCGAAGGGGATTGCTTCCAGCGACAGCGAGTTGGGCGGGATCAGCGGTTCGGCCGCGGCTGAGGGAACGGTCGCCGTGACCGATGTGCCGACGACTGCTGCGGCGACGGCAGCACCGACGAGACCTGCACGCAGGGGCGTGAACCAACGACGAGAAACCATGACGCTCCTTCAACCGAGCAATCCGCCCCATGTGTCTCGTGGGGCGGATGTGACAGATGTTGTTCAAGTTAAAAGGGTGCACGGGGTTGGTGGATGCTGCAAGTGGCGAAGCCGAGCTGTGACTTCGGCGCGATCGGCGAGTGATGAATGTGGCGTGCTCCTGCTGTTCGGACGCTTGCTGTAGACAACGACACCCCGACCGTGCGGCCGGGGTGTCGCGATGGGGGATACGTCGTGGGTCTGCGACCGGGTCGTCGCAGGCTGGGCGTCAGATGATGGCCAGGCCGATCGTCGGCACGATGCCGCAGGTGTAGATGCGTCCCTTGGTCTTGGTGGTCACATCGCCATAGATGGTGGAGATGATGCGTCCCTTGCCGGTACGGGCGATGGCGGTGAAGGTGCCCGGGCCTTCCTTCACGTTGATCTTCGGATTGCGCTTGAGCTGTGTCTGACCGGTGCGGCCGGTGTCGATGTTGAGCCAGGTCACCCAGAGTTTGCGCGACGTCGGATTGTTGATGGCCGGGCCGGTGCCGAGGCTCGTGTACACATAGCCGGCCTCGCCGCGTCGAGGACCCGGTGCCGGGGCCTTCTGCGGGCCGGCGGTGACGAGTGCTCGGCCGAGCGAGTTACCACCCGGACCCATGCATCCGAAACCGAGTGTCGGATAAAGGAATTCCTGGATCTTGGGCTTGTTCGGGCCCTGGGGGATCTCCGGGTCACCGGGTTTGCGCTCGGCAGCCCGCATCTGGCGGACCACCGCCTGACGACCCGGTTCGCCGAGGAAGTCGATGACAGACTGCCAGATCGCCGACACCTGGGGTGGCAGTCCGGGCGCGGCGGCGAGGGTCTTGGCCTGGCGGAGTAGATCGGCGTTGATTCGACCGTCCGGTCCCGGCGTGGCGACCGAACCGATGATCGCCGGTGCAAAGGCGCCCAAGGAGTCCAAGACTCGCTGATCCACCTTGGGGGCCTGTGGCGTCGGTGCTGCGTGTGCGGCAACGGGCAGGGCCAGCGAGACGGCTGCGGCAACTGCCGCGGTTGCGGTCAGGACACGTGCCGAGGCAAACCGCCCCGGTTGACGTCCACTGAAACGGCGGGATCGCGGGGTCAGTGGCCCGGGGAAACGCACTGGTGGTGTCCTATCGATCGGGGCCTGAGAGCGGGAGTGACGGTCGCAGGCCGAACGTTTCGGGTGCCGCCTCGTGGTCTGCGACGGTGTGCAGAGGGTCGAGGCGGGTCGGTTGTCGCGGGTCATTCTATGCACCAGTTCACCGGCGATGTCCAGGTAGCCCGGTCGTTGTTGCTGTGATTACTGAGGTTATTGATGCAATTGTTACTAAAGTGGCGGTGCGTGGCGGTAGTCGTGCAGGTGGGGCGACAGCTGGTTAGATCGGTAGCAAATCCATCGACCGTGGCGCCGGGAGCGAAGCGAGCGGGCCACATGACGACCGTGGCGCCGGGAGCGAAGCGAGCGGGCCACATGACGACCGTGGCGCCGGGAGCGAAGCGAGCGGGCCACATGACATGTTCACGAGGAGCATGATGAGTGTTCGGCGACGTGGTGGACGGCTTCGCACGTGGTGGCGGCATGGCTTCGCGATGGTCGCGACGGCAGCACTCGCCACGTCGGTGCTGGCCGCGTGTGCCGACGATGCCCAGTCCGGTGCCGAGGTCACGCTGCTGACCCACGACTCCTTCGTGCTGCCGCAGTCGGTCTTCGACGCGTTCCGCCAGCAGACCGGGCTGACCCTCAAGATCATCAAGGCCGGCGATGCCGGGCAACTGGCCTCGACGGTGGCGCTGACGCCGGGAGCGCCGAAGGCCGACGCCGTGTACGGCATCGACAACACCCTCGCATCGCGTCCGATCAAGGCCGGCGCATTCGACGCCTACACGCCACCGGCCGCGGCCGACGGCGCCGCCGAGTATGCGGTGCCCGGTGCCGCCGACCAATTGACCGCCGTCGACCGTGGCGACGTGTGTCTCAACATCGACGACACGTGGTACACCGAGAATCGGGTGGCGCCTCCCGACAGTTTCCGAGATCTCACCGATCCGCGTTACGCGGGTCAGTCGGTGTTGATCGATCCCCGCACGTCGTCGCCCGGCATGGCATTTCTGCTCACCACGATCGGTGTGCTCGGCGGGGGGTGGCAGAACTACTGGAAGACCGTTGTGGCGGGCGGTGCGACGATCGTCGGTGATTGGGAGACCGCCTACAACGGACAGTTCACCGCGGGCACAGAGAACGGCACAAAGCCGATCGTGGTGTCCTACGCGTCGTCGCCGGCCGCAACCCCCGGAACGAAAGCTCTGCTCGACAGTTGCTTCGGCCAGGTTGAGTACGTCGGCATCCTCAAAGGCACCCGCAATCCCGACGGGGCCCGCAAGCTCGTCGACTTCATGTTGAGTCAGACTGTGCAGAAAGAACTTCCGGGATCGATGTATGTGTACCCGGTGCAGAAGGGCACACCGCTGCCCGACGGCTGGGAGCAAAGTGCCCCGGTGCCCGCGTGGCGGGTGAGCCTGCCGCCCGTGTACATCGCCGCCAACCTCGAAAAGTGGCAGGACCAGTGGCGCACCGCCGTCGGGCGGTGATGGCCACCCGTTTCGGTGATGCGCTCGCGCGGCTGGCGCTGCGGCTGATACCAGCTGTCTTCATCGCCGTCCTCTTCGTGTGGCCGGTGCTCGCCCTGGTGCGGCGAGGGATGTCCGACGCGGGTGACGCCGAGGGCGGGATCTCGGGCATTCTCGAGCGCACCCACGCATGGCATCTGCTCGCGGTGACGGTGGGGCAGGCGGCCGCCTCGACCCAGCTTGCGCTCGTGGTCTCGATCCCGATCGTCTGGCTGTACGCGCGCGTGGGTGGCGCCGCTGCGCTCGTGCTCGCCGTCGTGGTCACCGTGCCCTTCGTCTTGCCGACGGTCGTGGTCGGAATCACCTTCCGCGCCTTGCTTTCCGGGCCTTTGGATTTCTTGGGAATCGGCTCGGGACTGGGTGCTGTGCTGATGGCGCATGCATTTCTGAACGTGGCGGTGGTGGTGCGGGTGGTCGGAGCCTCGTGGCGATCGCTCGATCCGCGGGTGGCCGACGTGGCCCGCACGCTGGGTGCGAGCCGCGTGCGTGCCTTCACCTCGGTGGTCCTGCCCCGACTGCTGCCGGCGGTCGCGGGGTCGGCGGGTTTGGTCTTCCTGTTCTGCTCCACCAGTTTCGGCGTGATCATCATCCTGGGTGCGGGTCAGTTGCAGACTCTGGAGACCGAGATCTACAGCCAGGCCATCGGGTACTTCAGGATTCCTGAGGCCGTCGTGCTGTCGATGGTGCAGATCGCGGTGGTGGTCGCGGCCCTGATACTCGCGCGGATGTTCACGAACCCGGCGGGTTCGGGAGCCGGTGGCATTTCCGGCAGATATCGAAACCGGGCCGAGGGCAGGTGGATTCGGGTGGCAACGGTGGGCGCGGCGCTGTGGACCGGGCTGCTGTTGCTCGGCCCCATCGTGGTCCTCGCCATCCGTTCGGTGCGTCCAGAGTCCGGTGGGGCCTGGACCTTCGACGGCTATCGCGCGCTGGGTCGTCCTGTCAACGGGATCACACCGCTGGACACGCTGCGGTATTCGCTCACGACGGCGCTGCTCGCGATGGTGATCGCGTTGGTGGTGGGGGTGCTCGCGGCTCTCGCCTTGCATTCGTCGCGCGGTGCCGTCGGTGCGATCGCGAACGTGATCGCCATGATTCCCCTCGGGATCAGTGCCGTGACATTGGGATTCGGCTATCTCATCGTGCTGGCCACCATGCCGTATGAGATCGCCGCGTCACCCGCTGTCATCCCATGTGTGCAGGCGCTGATCGCGATACCGCTGGTGATCCGGGTGATGGTGCCGGCTCTCGAGTCCATACCGCCACGACTCCGGGACGCCGCGGCGTCGCTGGGCGCCCGGCCGGTACGGGTCTTCGTCGACGTCGACCTGCCGGTCATCGGCAGATCACTGACTGCCGCAGGAGGTTTCGCGTTCGTGATGGCCCTTGGGGAATTCGGGGCGGCATCGTTTCTGCGCCGTGCCGACACCACCACGCTGCCGGTCCTCATCGGATCCGAATTGAGCCGACCGGGTGCCGACAACCTCGCCACCGCGATGGCGGCGTCGATGATCCTGGTGGCGGCCACCACGATCGCGGTGGTCGGAGTGGAAGTGTTCCGGCCGCGCGACGGGGTGCTGATCTAGATGCTCGAAATCACCGACGTCGCCGTGGGTTACGGCTCCGAGATGGTCATCGACGGACTGACCTGGACAGTCGGGGCGCAAGGCGGTGTCCTCACCGCTCTGCTGGGACCGTCCGGATGCGGGAAGTCCACCCTGTTGCGCGCGATCGCCGGTCTGGAACCGTTGGCGCGGGGCGACATTCGCTTCGACGGCGACGACCTCGCCGATGTGGCCGTGCATCGGCGCGATTTCGGTGTCGTGTTCCAGGACGGCCAGTTGTTCGGTGGTCGGACTGTGACGTCGAATGTTGCTTATGGTTTGCGGATGCGGCGCTGGCCACGCGCGCAGATCGGCGAGCGCGTGGCGCAGATGCTGGAGTTGGTGGATCTGCCCGGGTTTGCCGACCGTCGGGTGGGCGAACTGTCCGGCGGTCAGGCGCAGCGGGTTGCCTTGGCGAGGGCTCTGGCTCCGCAGCCACGGTTGCTGTTGCTCGACGAGCCGTTGGCAGCGCTGGATCGGGGGCTGCGAGATCAGCTCGCGGTCGACATCGCGGAGATCGTCCGCGAAGCTGCGACGCCCACCATCGTCGTGACCCACGACCACACCGAGGCGGCGCTGATGGCCGATTCGATCTCGGTGATGCGCGCGGGCGCGATCGTGCAGACCGCCCCGCCCGGCGAACTCTGGCGTCGACCGGCGGATGAATGGACCGCAGGCTTCCTCGGGTGTCGAACGATCGTCGACGCGCGGGTGAGTGGCGGTGTCGCCTCGTGCTCACTCGGGAGCGTGCGGCTGAATCTGCCGGACGGCGACCGGCGAATCGGACTGCGTGCGGATTCGGTGGTGGCGGTGCCGGAGGTGGACGGCACGGCATCAACCGCGACGGTGCTGCGCGCGATCGACCTGCCCACCGGGCGGCAGGTCCGCGTCGGCACCGACGTCGGGGAGATCGACGCGATGGCATCCGACGACGTCATGACCGGTGATCGAGTCGCTTTGCGGCTGGTGGGCGAGAGAGTGGCGGTGATCGGGGAGTGACCTTGTGGGCGTGAGTAGCTGCTCCGCCCTGCTATGTCGGGATGCGCCCCAACGCCGGCTGGGCGGTGAGCACGTGCTGAACCGCATGCTGGACGGGAGGGTGCCCCGCGGCTCGCACGATTTCCGGTGTGCGGCGGGCGGGGTCGCAGAGCGCGGAGTGTCACGCAGACGTCAATGCCGTAGATCCGTGCCACATATTGGCTGAAACCTACGGCGCAACTCGCGTTCGGCCACACGCGGACGCGAGTCGTCGTGGATCTGTAGCAATAGGACGCGCGGGGCGCGATCAATTCCTCAGGTCAGCGAGTGGTCACCGAACTCTTCGAGTATCCGCGGCAACCCACGGCGAGGTTGACGTCGACTGCCCGCAGGTCGTTCGGTTCGATCGCGGCGATGTCAGCAAGCGGTTCGAGGGTGCGATTGGACGCGAGGACGGCGATGCTGTGGAGGGCGGCCCAAAGAGTCGCAGTGCGTATCTACGAGTCTGGCCCGCGTGTCGCTGGTGGTCGGGCGGCCGCTGAGTGTAGATGCGCTTGTCGGTCAACCGCGTTCGGCGACCGATCGGTTGATGCATCATATTTCGGTGCTCGCGGGGCGTCCGTATGTCAGCGAGTACGCACCACGTCGGATCAGCGCGCCCGCGCCTTCTTGAGAGCTTTGCCGAGCTGCTTCTTGGACATGTCGGACGTGTCGAGTTTGCTCATTCGGTGGATCACGACGGGGCAGCGCATGCAACGCTTTGACGAGCGGCAACACTTCTTCTTGGGGCGCATCGAGCCCAGTTTCGCCGGATCGATCTTGCCCATGTGCGGAGGTTAGCACGGTGTTCACGTGCCTGTGATCGCGCTCTCACCGACCCAGCAGATACCCTGAGTGGTTGAGAATGCACAGGCGATCTCGGCGTTGGCCCGATGTCGTGGATCCCGGCTGCCGATTTCCACCATGAAAGAGAACCAGTGACTGCTGCCCCCAACTTCCGCAACGTCGCGATCGTCGCGCACGTCGACCACGGGAAGACCACCCTCGTCGACGCGATGCTCCGGCAGTCCGGTGTCTTCGGCGAGCGCGCCGAACTCGTCGACCGCGTGATGGACTCCGGTGACCTCGAACGCGAGAAGGGCATCACCATCCTCGCCAAGAACACCGCCGTGCACCGTCGTCAGCCCGACGGCACCGAGGTCGTCATCAACGTGATCGACACCCCCGGGCACGCCGACTTCGGCGGCGAGGTGGAGCGCGGCCTGTCGATGGTCGACGGTGTGGTGCTGCTCGTCGACGCGTCGGAGGGTCCGCTGCCGCAGACGCGATTCGTGATGCGCAAGGCGCTCGCGGCGTCGCTGCCGGTCATCTTGGTGGTCAACAAGACCGACCGCCCCGATGCGCGCATTCAAGAGGTCGTCGACGAGAGCCAGGATCTGCTGCTCGACCTCGCGTCGGACCTCGACGACGAGGCCGCGCAGGCCGCCGAGCTGGCTCTGGAACTGCCGGTGCTCTATGCCTCCGGTCGAGCCGGTGTGGCCAGCACCGAGCAGCCCGCCGACGGCGAGGTGCCCACGGGCGACAACCTCGATCCCTTCTTCGACGTCCTGCTCGAGCATGTCCCGCCGCCCAAGGGCGACCCGGCAGCGCCGCTGCAGGCGCACGTCACCAACCTCGACGCGTCGGCCTTCCTCGGTCGCCTCGCGCTCGTGCGTATCCACAACGGCACAATCCGCAAGGGACAGCAGATCTCCTGGTGCCGCGAGGTTGATGGCGAACCCGTCGTCGAGCGCGCCAAGATCACCGAACTCCTCGCCACCGTCGGCGTCGATCGTGCGCCCGCCGAGTCCGCCGTCGCCGGTGACATCGTCGCCGTCGCGGGTATGCCGGAGATCATGATCGGCGACACGCTCGCCGACCTCGACAACCCGGTTGCGTTGCCGCGCATCCACGTCGATGAGCCCGCCATCTCGGTGACGATCGGCACCAACTCGTCCCCGCTGGCCGGCAAGGTGTCGGGGCACAAACTGACCGCACGCATGGTCAAGTCGCGCCTGGACACCGAACTGATCGGCAACGTGTCGCTGCGCGTCCTCGACATCGGGCGCCCCGACGCGTGGGAGGTGCAGGGCCGCGGTGAGCTGGCGCTGGCCATCCTGGTCGAACAGATGCGTCGCGAAGGGTTCGAACTGACCGTCGGCAAGCCGCAGGTGGTGACCCGCAAGGTCGACGGCAAGGTGCAGGAGCCGTTCGAGCACCTCACGATCGACGTGCCCGAGGAATACCTGGGTGCGGTCACCCAGTTGCTCGCTGCCCGCAAGGGCCGCATGGAGCAGATGAACAACCATGGCACCGGCTGGGTGCGAATGGAGTTCATCGTGCCCTCGCGTGGCCTGATCGGCTTCCGCACCGACTTCCTCACCGAGACCCGTGGCACCGGGATCGCGAACGCGGTCTTCGACGGTTACGACGGTTGGGCAGGCGAGATCCGCGCCCGTCACACCGGCTCGCTCGTCAGTGATCGTCAGGGTTCGGTCACGCCGTTCGCAATGATCCAGCTCGCCGACCGCGGCACCTTCTTCGTCGACCCCGGCGACGCGACCTACGAGGGTCATGTGGTGGGTATCAACCCGCGCCAGGAGGACCTCGACATCAACGTGACGCGCGAGAAGAAGCTGACCAACATGCGTCAGTCGTCGGCCGACGTGATGGAAACCCTGGCCAAGCCGATGCAGCTCGATCTCGAGGGCGCGATGGAGTTCTGTGCCGCCGACGAATGTGTCGAGGTGACTCCGGAGGTGGTCCGGGTGCGTAAGGTTCACCTCGATGCGACGACCCGTGCCCGCGAACGTTCGCGCGCCAAGACGCGCGACGCGGCGGTGAGCTGATCGCCGGGCGGGTGTGTGTTGCCGGGTCCGCAACGGGCCCGGCATGTGCAGGGCTGGCTGTATGGGGGTAAGCGACGTGAGTGCTGCGGCGACAACACGTAGGGCGACAACGCGTGGGGCGACGACACGTGGACGCGGTCGAATCTGGCTGTTGCTGGTGCTGCCGATGGTGGCGATCACGGTGCTGGTGTCGGGATGCCAGGCCGATCCGCCGCCACCGGTGCGGGACACCGGCCCGTTGCCGACGCCGACGGAGTACCCGAACGCGAAGACCGTCTACATCGCGACCGATTCCGTGGGTGCCGGCTTCAACCCGCACATCGCGTCCGACCAGAGCCCGGTGACCACTGCGATCGCCGCCATGACATTGCCGAGCGTGTTCGCGCCGGTTCAGACCCCCGCGGGTGTGCAGTGGCAGCTGCAAAAGGCCTTCGTCACGTCGGCCGAGGTCACCTCGCAGAAGCCCTTCACGGTCACCTATCACATCCACACCGACGCACAGTGGTCCGACGGTCTGCCCGTCACCGGCGACGACTTCAGCTACCTGTGGCAGCAGATGTCGCGTCAACCCAACGTCGTTGCGCCCGCAGGTTACCGGCTGATCGACTCGGTGCAGACCCGTGAGGGCGGCAAGGTCGTCAATGTCACCTTCGCGCAACCGTATCCGGCCTGGCGTGAGCTGTTCACCAACCTGCTCCCGAGTCACGTTCTCAAGGGGGCACCGGCCGGTTTCCAGACGGGCATGGACACCGGCAAGCCGGTGTCGGCGGGACCGTTCGCGATCGTCGGCATCGACACGACCCGCGACGAGGTGCGCCTGGCCCGCAACGATCGCTACTGGATGGAACCGTCGCGTCTGGACCAGATCGTGCTTCGCCGAGCCGGCAACACGTCGCAGATGCTCGACTCGGTGCGTTCGGGCGACTCGTCGATCGTCGCGCTGGGTGCCGGCGTCTCGACGCAGGCTCAGTTGGAAGCGGTCCCGGGACTCACCCTTGATCGGAGCCTGACCGCCCGCTCGCTGGGTATCAGCGTCAATGCGCGTACCACGACCATGAATTCACCCCAGGTGCGTCGGGCGATCCTGGGTCTCGTCGACCCCACCCTGACCACGTTCGCCGGCGCCGGCGACTGGACGGTCCAGCGCTACGCCAACACGGTGTTCGCCCCGTCCGATCGCGGGTACACGCCGGTGAACCGTGCCCGGCCGACGCCGGCTCAGGTCACCGCGCTGCTGGCCGAGGCCGGATATCGGCGTGGAGCGCCGACGCCCGGCCAGGCCGCCGACGACGGGGATGTCCGTCCGCTGCCGGTCGGCGTCGCGCCGTACCAGAAGGACGGTCGGGACCTGGTGGTTCGCATCGGTGCGGTCAGCGGTGATCCGCGGTCGACGTCGGCTGCCGCCAGCATCGTCGACCAGTTGCGGGGCGCGGGTATCCGGTCGCAGGTGCTCACCATGCCCAACAGCGAGCTCTACGGTGCCGCCCTGACCCGGCAGCGGGTCGATCTCGTGGTCGGCTGGAGTGGTCTCGGCGTACCCCCGGCGGCGTCGTTGGCCTCACAGGTGGATTGCGATCAGCCCAAGCCCGGGACCGAACCGTCGCTGAGTACACCGCCGACACCGACCAGCGTCGCGCCCAGCGACACCGATGCCGACAACAGCTACACCAGCAACATCTCCGGGCTCTGCGACGCCCGGCTGATCGGTCTGGCCCGGGAGGCGCTGTCGGAGGTGGATCCGATCCCGACGCTCAACACCGCCGAGCCGTTGCTGGCCGACGCCGCGATCTACCTACCGCTCTACCAGGACAGCATGATGGTGGGGGTCACCGAGAGCGTGGTCAACGTGCCCGTGACCGGTCCGATCCAGGTCTCCATCTTCGGGACCGCCGGCGTCTGGGACCTGGCGTGACCGGCATGCGCGGCCGCCGGTGAGCGAGGTTGCGTCATGAGCGCACCCGGTGGTCGGCGCCTGCTGCTCGTCCATGCGCATCCCGACGACGAGACCATCATGACCGGCGGCACCATTGCGCGATACCTCGCCGAGGGTGTCGACGTCCGGGTCCTCACCTTCACGCTCGGGGAAGAGGGCGAGGCCATCGGTGATCGGTGGGCGCAACTGGTGGCCGACGGTGGAGCCGACCAGTTGGGCGGCTTTCGCATCGGCGAGTTGAGCGCTGCGCTTGCGGCGCTGAGTCCGGCGGGTCGCGCGGCCCTGACCCCGTCGTTCCTCGGTGGCGCCGGCCGCTGGCGGGATTCCGGGATGGCGGGTTCGCCGTCGGCTCGGCATCCGCGTGCGTTGGTGCAAGCGCCGTTCGACGAGCCGGTGGCAGCACTCGTGGACGTTCTCGAATCCTTTGCGCCGCAGGTCGTCGTCACCTACGACTCGGCGGGCACGTACGGGCATCCCGACCACAAACTGGTGCACGAAGTCACGGCGGCAGCGTTGGCAGCGGTATCTGGTGCTGCGGGGTCGGGATCGTGGTCGCCGAAGGTGTACGAGTCGGTGACCGAGTACAGCGCGCTGCGGGCGGGACTGGCGGCCGCGGCGACGCGTGTCCCGGATGGTTGGCGGATGCCCGAACCCGGTGAATTGCCCAGCTATGCAGACGAATTCATCACCGCTGCCGTCGATGTCAGCGCCGTTCTCGACCGCAAGGTGGCGGCACTGGCCGCGCATGCGACGCAAGTGACGGTCGCGCCGTCGGGTACGGAATACGCGTTGTCGAACAACATCGTGCAGCCGATCTTCGATGAAGAGCATTTCATTCGCGTCGATGCGCATGCGCCGCTTGATGCGCGTGAGACCGACCTGTTCGCCGGGATCGACTGATGCGTGCGATCGACCGGGTGATGGTGGCTCTGCTCGCCGTCGACGGTGTGGTGGTCGGCCTGCTGTCACTGGCGTTCGCGTATGTGCGTTTCGGCGGGGTCGCGGTGCCCGTCGCCGCAGTGATCGCCGGTCTGGTGAACTGTGTACTGCTCTGGCTCGCCGCCGGATACACGACGACGCTGTGGCGGTTCGCCCCACTGATCGGGTGGGCGGTCGGCGTGTTCGTGGGTGCCTTCCCGGGCCCGGGCGGGGACGTGCTGCTGGCCTCCGACACCGGATTGGCCATTCCGACGATGTTGCTCCTGTTGTTCGGCGCCGGCCTACCCGCTGCTCTCGTGTGGTCGGGACGACTGCCGGGACATTGACCAGGGCGTGTCTCAGCCGTCGGCAGGGGCTTCGAGGCGCGGCGTTACAGTGTGGGTATGGTGCTGCGCGCGTGGGCCGAGGACATCCGCGCTCCGATCGGCGATGTCCGGAATGCCCTGCGTCGGGTGCGGAACGACCCGTCGGCTGCGAGTGACGCGGACTGGGCCGAGCTCCTCGGGGCGGCCGGCGACGAACTCGACGAATTGTGTGATCTCGCCGATGCCGCGCGTGTAAGTGCAGTGGGCGCAGATGCGCTGACGTTCGTGGTGAACCGCAATTTCGACACCGCAACGGTCGCGGCCCTCGGCCGGTCCGGGGTCACGCTCGAAGATCTCGTGACCGAGGCACATGATCTGGGTGCGACCGAGATCTGCATGCAGGGTCCGCTACCCGCGGCTGCGCCTGCCGATGGATACCTGCGGCTCGTCGACACCATCACGGCCACCGCGCCGGACCTCCACCTGCATGCGTTCCGTCCGGCGGAGGTACGCGACGGCGCGGCGCGCATGGGAATCGGCCTCGACGAGTACCTGGCGCGGCTACGCGACGCCGGCCTGGGTTCGGTGCCGGGCACCGCAGCGCAGATCCTCGACGACGACGTCCGCCGCGCGTTGGCCGGCAATGCTCCGGTGCTCACCGTCGCCGAATGGGTCGAAACGATCGAGGCGGCCCACCGAGCGGGAATGTTCTCGACCGCGACCATGCTGTACGGACATGTGGAAACGCCGCGACAGCAGGTTGCCCATCTGCGCACGCTCAATGGCATCGCCGAACGAACCCACGGGTTCCACGAACTGATCCTGATGCCCATGCTGCCGGTGAATGCCGGACCCCACCTCGCTTCGATCGCTGTCGCGGCGCCCGGTGAACGCGAGACGCGCGCCGTCCACGCAGTGGCGCGACTGATGACTCTCGGACACATCGATCATCTTCAGGTTGCCTGGACCAAGCTCGACGCACCGGTCGTGGACCGTCTCCTGCGGGGCGGAGCCGACGACATCGGCGGGCTGCTGCTCGACGGTCAGTTGATGCCCGACGCGGGACCCGAGGCCGGTCGCGTTCTCACCGCTGAGGGGTTGACCGCGATCGCCGAGCGCGCCGGACGCACGCTGCGTCAGCGAACCACCGGCTACGGCGAACCGGCAGCCGATCGGCAGACTGTGCTGGGCGGGGTTTCTCGGTGAACGGCGCGCATCCGGTGGCGGGCATCGGCCGTGACCGCGCGGGCGTCGATGTGGACGTGGCGATCATCGGAGCGGGATTCGCCGGTCTGGGCATGGCGACGCTACTCGCCAGGCGCGGCACCGAATCCTTCGTCGTGCTCGAGCGGGCCGACGCGGTCGGCGGAACATGGCGTGACAACACCTATCCCGGCATCGCCTGCGACATCCCGGCGCACCTGTACTCGTTCTCCTTCCGGCCGCCCGGGGATTGGGCGTCGGTGTACCCCAGTGGAGCCGAGATCCGCGGCTATCTCGAGCGCACGGTCGCCGAGGAGGGCATCGGCGGCCACATCCATTTCGGCCGGGAGCTCGAACACGCGAGATGGGATGCGGTGCAACGGCGCTGGGAGATCACCACGACCGTCGACGCGGTACGGTCGGGACCCGATCGCCTGACCGGGAGCGCCGCTCGGCCGATCCGCGCACGGACACTGGTGATGGCGGTCGGGCGCCTGTCGGAGCCGAGGCTGCCGGACATCGATGGGCTCGAGGCGTTCCCCGGCGAGGTGGTGCACACCGCCGCGTGGCACCAAGGACTCGACCTCGACGGAGCACGCATCGGCGTGGTCGGGACCGGGGCGTCGGCGGTCCAGGTGATCCCTCACCTCGCTCGCGCGGCAGAGGAACTCGTCGTGTTCAGCCGCACCGCGCCCTACGTGGTGCCGCGTGATGACCGCTCGTACACGAGCGCCGAACGTCACGAAATGCTCGACCCGGTGGTCGCGAATGCGGTGCGCGACAAGATGCTTCGTGATGCCGACCAGGCGTTTCGACAGCGGCTCGGATTGCACCCCGACATCGATGAGATCCGGGAGCGTGCACGCAACCACCTGCACCGACAGGTGGCCGACGGCGAACTCCGCAGGGCGCTGACACCCGACTACGAAATCGGTTGCAAGCGAATACTGCTGAGCGACGATTTCTATCCGACGCTGCAGCAGCCGAACGTGACGTTCGAGCCGAGTGCGCTGGTGTCGGTCACCGAGAGCAAGGCGACGGCCCGCAGTGGTCGTCGCTACGATCTCGACGTCCTGGTCATGGCAACAGGTTTCGAAGCCGCCCGACCGCCCGCAGCGCGTCGCATCACCGGTCGCGGCGGACGACTGTTGAGCGACCACTGGGCCGATGGCATGGTCTCGTACGCGTCTACGGTGGTCAGCGGATTTCCCAATCTGTTCGTCATCGACGGCCCCAACGCCGCACTCGGTCACAACTCGGCCATCTACATGATCGAGACACAACTCGACTACGTGCTCGGGGCACTCGACCATCTTGCCGCCACCGGCACCGGATGGCTGGAGGTGACCGCCGACGCGGAGGAGGCCTACACCCGCGAGATCGACGAACGCAGTGCGGCCACCGTGTGGCTGACCGGTTGTGACAGTTGGTATGTCGACCCACGTAGTGGTCGGCTCACGCTGCTGTGGCCGGGGACCGCCGAGTCGTTCCGGGAACGCAACGGTACGTTCGACGCAGGGCCGTTCCTGCCGGGGCCGCCCCGATCGGCGGGTATGCACGAGGGGAGTGTGTGATGACGAGTGTCGTCCAGGCGCTGGACGCGGCGCGGGCGGGCGAACCGATCGGCCTCGACCGTGCGGTCGCCCTGTTGTCTTGTGCGGGAGAGGATCTCGTCGCATTGCAAGCCATCGCAGGCCAGATCCGTGACGCCGGGCTGGCCGCGGTTGGGCGCGCCGGTCAGATCACATACTCGCGCAAGGTGTTCGTTCCTCTGACGCGACTGTGCCGCGACCGTTGCCATTACTGCACCTTCGTCACGGTGCCGGGCAAGTTGGCACGCGCCGGCGAGGGGATGTACCTCGAACTCGATCAGGTGGTCGACCTTGCACGGCGAGGAGCGCAACTCGGTTGCAAGGAAGCACTTTTCACGCTCGGGGATCGCCCGGAGGATCGGTGGAAGCAAGCCGGGGAGTGGTTGTCGGCGCGCGGCTACTCGTCGACCCTCGAGTACGTGCGGGCGGCGGCGGTCGCCGTACTCGAAGAGACCGGCCTGCTCCCGCATCTGAATCCGGGTGTGATGAGCGCCGCGGAGATGCGCCGGTTACGGCCGGTGGCGCCGTCGATGGGGATGATGCTCGAGACCACGTCTCGCCGCCTGTTCACCGAGAAGGGGCAGCCGCATTACGGCAGCCCCGACAAGGACCCGCTGGTGCGTCTGCAGGTACTCGAGGACGCCGGCGCGGTCGGGGTGCCGTTCACCACCGGCATCCTCGTCGGGATCGGCGAAACCCTCACGGAACGAGCCGAATCCCTGCTCGCGATCGCCGACGTCCATCGTGCGCACGGACACATCCAAGAGGTCATCGTGCAGAACTTCCGCGCCAAGCCCGACACCGCCATGCGCGGCACACCGGATGCGGAGATGACCGAGTTCCTGGCCACCGTCGCGGTGGCGCGGATCGTTCTCGGATCACAGATGAGAGTGCAGGCACCACCGAATCTGGTGTCGTCGGCCGAATGTGCCGCACTCATCGCGTCGGGCGTCGACGATTGGGGTGGGGTCTCTCCGCTCACTCCCGACCACGTCAACCCCGAACGTCCGTGGCCCAACCTCGATGTGCTCGCCCGCATCACCGCCGAGTCGGAGTTCACGCTCACCGAGCGCATCACCGCTCAGCCGCCCTACGTCCTCGACGCCGACCGGTGGATCGATCCATCGCTCACCGAACATGTTGCGGCGCTGACAGATCCGACGACCGGGCTGGCGGCCGACACCCGCCCCACCGGTCATCCGTGGCCCGCAGTAGCCTGACCGGACCGCCGTTGACTGTGCCTCCCAAACCGTTGACCGTGCGTCCCAAAGCGTTGATCGTGCACTACGTTCCGTTTCGCGGTGCACAGTGAACGATTTTCGACGCCCACTCAACGATTTTCGACGCCCACTCAACGATTTTCGACGCCCACTCAACGATTTTCGACGCACGGTCAACGAGAGTGGAGTACTCGTCTCAGGCGAGTCGGGCGAGCGCCTGGTATCCGCCGATCACGTCCGTGGCGCGATGTAGGCCGAGATCTTGCAGTGCGGCCGCAGCCAGACTCGAGGTGTAGCCCTCCGAGCAGATGACGATCCAGCGGACGTCGTGGTCGACCGCGGCATGGATGCGTGCGTCGCTGGCCGGATCGCATCGCCACTCGAGGACGTTGCGTTCGATGACGATCGCTCCGGGCGCCTCACCCTCGGCGGCCCGCTGAGCAGCCGGCCGGATGTCGACGAGGATCGCACCGTCGGCCAGTTCGGCGGCGACCTCGCGTGCGTCGAGCCGCTCAAGACGCGCGCGAGCCGCAGCGAGGATCTCGTCGATGGTCGGCGGGGTGGTTGATTTCCCCGTCGCTTCGCTCGCCCCGGTTGATTTCCCCGTCGCTTCGCTCGCCCCGGATGATTTCCCCGTCGCTTCGCTCGCCCCGGTCGCCACGGACAGGCGCCGCGTCATTCCGGTTTGTCCGTCAGCTCGGTCCGGGTGCGACGAAGGGCGCCGTCCTCGGTGACGTCGTAATAGGACATCGCCGTCAGCGGGGGAGAGTAGGCGTGCACGCTCAGGGTCGGCCCGGACACCTCGATCGCCGGGGCTTCGACCGGGCCGGACGCGTCAGGGGACCGAGGCGGGTTCTGCATCACATCGTGCACCCAGCCCAGTGGAAAGGCAGCTTGATCGCCGGCGTCGAGAATGCGCACCGCCAGATCATCGCCGGTCCAGTGGTACTCGCGCAACGAACCCGACAACACGGTGAGCGCACCGAGGGAGCCGGCGTGGTCGTGCAGTTCTGTCGCTTCGCCCGGCGTCCAGCTGATGAGCCAGACGTCGACGTCGTCGTCGGCGTGGATGCGGGTGGCCCAGCGATGCACCGGATCCCACGTGCTGGGCAGGAGGTCGTCGTGCGCGCCGTCGAGGACGTCGGCAACGCCCTGGTCGGTGATGCGCAGGAGATCGGCCGGTCGGAGCCGCGTGGGTAGATGTGTTCTCCGGCGGCCGGACTGGAGGGATGGGACGGAACCGTCGGACGTGACACCGGTTGACACGGTTCGGCGGACACGGGGTGTGCGGGCGAGGGTGGAGGTCATCGGCGCTCCTTGGATGTGCGATGGATGGGTGTGGTCGGCGACGTTCACCGACAACAGCGCACATCCATCGACGCCTGCATGCCCCGACTCCCGTAAGCGGTCATGAGACGACGATGACGGGTCGGCGAGCACTGGTCCAGGGTTGGCGGCACGCTGAGCAGAAGGCCGCTGAGCGCGGACGATCTCGCGAAAAATGTGATCCACGTTACGGCCCGTAGGCGTTTGTGCTGGTGGGGCGGGGCCGATTTCTCGGGGACGGGCCTCAGGGCGGATACTGTGGGATGGCGGATAGCCATGTGTATCGCCCTGATCGCTCAGCGGTGCTGACCATGGCTGTTCGTGATGCGGTGCAACCAGCCCTTGCGCCGTCTTGGATCGGCTTTGCGGCTGGTGCACAAAGCCGGTCTGGGGTGAAGTTTTTTCAGCGAAGGAGAGTGTGGTGACGTACATCATCGCCGAGCCTTGCGTCGATGTCATGGACAAGGCTTGTGTGGAGGAGTGCCCGGTCGACTGCATCTACGAGGGCGCACGGATGCTCTACATCCAGCCCGATGAATGCGTCGACTGCGGTGCCTGCGAGCCGGTGTGTCCGGTCGAGGCGATCTTCTATGAGGATGATGTTCCCGACGAATGGGAACCGTACGTCAGTGCCAACGCCGACTTCTTCGACGACCTCGGTTCTCCCGGCGGCGCCAGCAAGGTCGGCCACACCGACGCCGACGCGCCGTTCATCAAGGGTCTTCCGCCGATGAACGAAGAAGACTGAGCGAAGCTGTGGTCCCACCCGCAACCGGGCGTCGCCGTGTGAGTGCGTCTCTGCCGGACTTCCCGTGGGACACGCTGGCGAGTGCAAAGGCGAAGGCGACTGCGCATCCCGACGGCATCGTCGACCTGTCGGTCGGCACGCCGGTCGATCCGGTGCCCGAGGTGATCCGCGACGCGCTCGCTGCGGGCTCTGCGTTCCCCGGGTATCCGACGACCGTGGGTACTGTCGCCCTGCGGCAGGCTGCTGCGTCGTCGTTGGCGCGGCGCCACGCTGTCACCGAACTCGACGAGTCGAGTGTGCTCCCGGTGATCGGCACCAAAGAAGCGATCGCCGGACTCACGTCGTTGCTGGGTGTCGGCGCAGGAGACGTCGTCGTCATCCCCGAGGTTGCCTACCCGACCTATGAGGTCAGTGCGCTGCTGGCGGGTGCGACACCGGTCCGTGCAGATTCGACGGTGCAACTGGGCCCGACGACGCCCGCGCTCATGTTCATCAATTCGCCGTCGAATCCGACCGGCAAGGTCCTCGGCGTGGATCACCTGCGAAAGGTGGTCGATTGGGCACGCGAACGCGGCACCGTGCTGGTGTCCGACGAGTGTTATCTCGGGCTGTGCTGGGACGACGACGCGCTCTCGATCCTCGACCCGCGCATCTGCGACGGTGACCACACGGGCTTGCTCGCAGTGCACTCGTTGTCGAAGATCTCGAATCTCGCGTCGTACCGCGCCGGCTTCCTCGCCGGTGACCGTGCCCTGATCGCCGAACTGTTGGCGGTCCGCAAACATGCCGGGCTGATGGTGCCGTACCCCGTTCAGGTCGCGATGACCGCGGCGCTCGACGACGACGAGCACGTCGACGCCCAGCGCGAACGCTATCGGGCCCGACGCGACGTCTTGCGCAATGCGGTGCGGGAGGCCGGTTTCCGGGTCGATCACTCCGAAGCGGGGCTGTACCTGTGGGCCACACGCGACGAGCCGTGCCGGGAGACGGTGGACTGGCTGGCCGATCGTGGCATCCTGGCCGCGCCGGGTGACTTCTACGGTCCGGCGGGCGAACGGCATGTCCGGATGGCGCTGACCGCGACCGACGAACGCATCGACGCCGCGCGGGAGCGCTTGTCGGCCTGAGGGTTTCGCGGCCCAATTGGACGGCGCCCTTTTCGTCGGGTGCCGCTCCCGGGGCTGACGTGCGAGGAGCACCTGTTTCGTCCATATCGACGGTCAGGAACTGAGACCTGTCGAAGCACATATCCTCAAGACCCCAGAGACGCGTCCCACCGCGCGCCCCGAGCGAGAAGCCCGGCGACCGGCCTCGACGCCGCTAGTGAGAAAACCTTGTTGTCTCGCCGATGGTCTCGACACGACGCCTCGCCTGGCGCCTCGGAGTTGGCTCGACCAGCAGGCCTGACGCGAAGAGTTCGGTAAACAATGCCGCTGACCTGCGGAAATGAGCCCGCGTCGTGCCCGCAAAATCTAGGGGAAGTACTTCTTCCCCGGGCGGATTCAGGCGGTGGATGCAACAGGACCTGATTCGGATCCTGACGGTGGTGAGTTTAGTAGCTCGTCGAGTTTTTCGGCGGGGCTGGCCCAC
>NZ_JBEXMX010000090.1:0-20696 GCF_040610755.1 Gordonia sp. NPDC003585
GACGCCGACGGCACCGCAGCCTCCGGCGCGCACACCGGCGGCACGCACCGAGGCGGCACCCGAGCCCGAGCCAGAGAAGACGCCAGAGCCGACGCCGGTTCCGAAGCAACCGACACCTGAACTGACGCCCGAGCCGGAAGTTGCTGCAGCCGACGATATTCCACTTCCTGATGAACCATCCGACGACTACGACGCACCACCCGACGATCCCCGGCCGCGCCTCACGTCGAAGGCAGAACCGGAGCCTGCAGAGCCGCCGGCTCCGGGGCTTGATCTGGACACGCTCCGCAAGCGCTTCCAGGAGGTGCGCACGGCCGTGCGTGGCCACAGTTCGCAGGGCAAGACCGTCGAGCCGATGCTGTCGTCGGCAACCGTCCACGATCTGCAGGATCAGACCGTGATCTTGTCGCACCCGGTGGAGATCCTCGTCGGCCGGTTGTCGGCGCCGCACGCCATCGCGATCATCAGGGAAGCCTTCAAGGATGTCCTCGGGACGGAGTTCGACGTCCAGACCATCCATCAGCCGCCCGGTGGCGGCGCT
Source organism: Gordonia sp. NPDC003585 (assembly GCF_040610755.1). NCBI lineage: Bacteria > Bacillati > Actinomycetota > Actinomycetes > Mycobacteriales > Gordoniaceae > Gordonia > Gordonia sp. NPDC003585. The sequence continues at coordinate 542 of NZ_JBEXMX010000090.1, forward strand.
GCGCCATCCGGCCAGGCGCGTACGTCGGCGAAACCTGCGCAGTCGGCTGCCAAGTCGCGGCAAACCTACGCACGGCGCAGCCAAGCGGCCACGCAAACTCCTTCTGCTGCAACGTCATCGGTGGAATCGGCACCGGAGCCGGTGGCCGAACCCGAGGAGCCCGAGCCGCCGCGCGCCGATGAGGACATCCCCCAGGACGAACGCGAGGAAATGGTCGCCGACGCCCAGGCGGCCACACCCGAAGGCCGGCACGACCCGGGGAAGGCCGCCCTCGAGCTGCTCCAATCAGAGTTGGGCGCACGCCCGCTCGAGTGAGAGAACCCCCGCTCCCTGGTCCCGGATTCCGCTGCCTGAGGCGCGACGAGCGCTAGCGAGGAGCCTCGAAGGCCTGGTAAGCCAACGATGTCATCTCACCAGGGGCTTCGAGGCTCGCAGGCTCGCACCTCAGCCGGCGGGGGCAGGCTCGTACGTCGGCCGGTGGAGGAGTGGGCGCTCGTCTCTACAGAATCACGGTGTCAGGCGTCCCACCACGGGCGCAGCGGGAGGTCGCTGTTGCCGAACTTGTCGAGTTTGGTGGCCAAGACATGATGTAGCTGGATGATGTTGCGGTCGAACCCGATTCGACACCCCGCCATGTACAGGCCCCACAGGCGCGCGGTGCCTTCGCCGACCTCTTCGACGGCCTCGTCCCAATGCTCGACGAGGTTGACGTTCCAGTCGCGCAGCGTCATCGCGTAGTGCTCGCGGAAGTTCTCCTCGTGCACCACTTCCATGCCGCCGATGTCCTGAAGCTTGGAGATGATCTTGCCGGAGCCCGTCAGCTCCCCGTCGGGGAACACATAGCGGTCGATGAACGATCCGGCCCGGTTGCGTCCGGAGTTGTCCGGGCGGGTGATGCAGTGGTTCAACAGCATTCCGCCGTCGCGGAGCTTGTCGCGCATGAACCCGAAGTAGGCGGGGTAGTTGCTCACGCCGATGTGCTCGGTGAGACCGATCGACGACACCGCGTCGAAATCGCCCTCGGGGACGTCGCGGTAGTCGCTGTGTCGGACCTCGGCGAGTTCGCCGAGTCCCTCGTCGGCGATGGCCTTCTGCGCCCATTCGGCCTGTTCGGCGGACAACGTCGCGCCGATGACCTTGACGCCGCGTCGGGCGGCGTAGCGGACCATTCCGCCCCAGCCGCAACCGATGTCGAGCAGCCGGTCGCCGGGCTTGAGCCGCAGCTTGTCGTAGACGAGCCGGTACTTGTTGTCCTGTGCGGACTCCAGCGACGCGTCGCGATCGGGATAGACCGCGCAGGTGTAGGTCATCGACGGCCCGAGTACCCACTCGTAGAAGGTGTTCGAGACGTCGTAGTGATAGTGGATCACTTCGGCGTCGCGGGACTTGCTGTGCCGGAAGCCCTCGGCGAATCGGCGCCAGCGGGGCACGGCCTCCTGGGGCGGCGGTGCGATCGGCTTGAAGTGTTCGAGTCCGATGGAGCGGGCGATCTGCGCGAGCGCCAGGGCGGACGGACGGGTGAACTCGAGGTCGCCGGCCAGCGCGCGCAACGCCTCGTACGGGTCGCCCGGGTGTGCCCCGATGAGTTCGAGGTCGCCGGCGATGTAGGCGCGTGCCAGCCCGAGATCACCGGGCGCGGTGACCAGATAGGTTGTGCCACGCGGAGTTTTGAGATTCAGGCCGTACGGCGCGTCGATCGGGCCGGCGGAACTGCCGTCGTAGGCGGTGATCCGGATCTGGAGGTTCCCGCCGAGGAGCGACTCGAAGATCTCGGCAAGACTCATCTTGGTCGAACCGGTATCGAGTCCCGACGACGTTTCACGGAATGTGGTCATTGGCGCTTCACCGCTTTCGCATAGAGATCCAGCAGACGTCCCCGCGGGTCGTACCGCTTCTTGAGCAGCCGATAGTGTTCGCCGCCGTAGAGCTCGTCGAAATCCTCGGGGCTGTAGAAGGATTCCGAGTACAGCGACTTGTGACCGTCGAGCTCGGCCACCTTGTGTTCGATCATCTTGTTGGCGTGGCCGGGGTCTCCCGGCGTCACCGGGACCGCCGACCAGAAGCCGACGTTGACGTAGGTCTTGTGCGGTTGCAACGGATACAGCGGCCACGGGCGTGCGGGGTCGGAGCCGGAGAGTGCCGGCTCACGTAACCGCAGCGGGCACAGCCAAATCGGCTCGATCGGGATGTTGGCGAGAAACCATTCGAGGTAGGCCGTGGTGTTCTCGATCGGGACCTCGATGTCCTGGACGACGCGTTCGCCGGGCGGTTCACCCTTGCGTGCGTTGAGCCGGTCGCCGATGTCGTACCGCTGATCGAGGCCGATCAGCTTCCAGTAGAAGCTGCTGCGCAGATAGCGTTTGGGCCACAGGCGTCGGATACGCGGGTTCTGAGCGCCGAACGCGCGGGAACACCAGAACCAGTCGGTGTCCCAGCGCCATAGGTAATCGTGGATGGTCAGCCGGTCGGTCTTCTTGCTCTGGATGGACCGGTAATAGATGTCCATGCCGGTGTAGTCGGAGACCGGTCCCGGCTCGGTCGTCGACCGACCCAGCGTCAGGTAAGACTCGGTGGCCGAGAACACCACGCCGTCAAGGTAATCGACCTGCTGCCCGTCGTAGGTGCCGGTGTCGACGATCGTGCTCATCGTCGACTGCAGGTCGGCGAGCCGGTCGAAACGGACATGGCGCAGTTCGACATACGGAGACACCGGCACGAGCTCGATCTTGAGTCGCACCGAGTAGCCGAGTGTGCCGTAGGAGTTGGGGAACCCGAAGAACAGATCGGAATGCTCGTTCGTGGGTGTGGCGGTGATGATCTCGCCGCTGCCGGTCAGGATGTCGATCTCGAGCACGGCCTCGTGCGGCAATCCGTCGCGGAACGACGTCGACTCGATGCCGAGTCCGGTGACCGCGCCGCCGAGCGTGATGGTCTTCAACTGCGGCACCACCGTCGGCGCCAGGCCGTACGGGAGAGTGACCGCGACCAGGTTCTCGTAGGTGCACATGCCCGCGACGTCCGCGGTCTTCGCGTCGGGGTCCACCGAGATCACCCGGTCCAGACCCGAGACGTCCAGACCGGGATATGGATTGGCCGCACGCTTGCGAAACAGGTTCGACGTCTTCTTGGCCAGCCGCACGGTGGCCTCGGGCGGAATGGCGCGATAACTCGCCAGGAGGGTCGACACCCCCTGGTCGAAAGCCTCTGCCCCCATCTCCAACCGGTCAGAGTTCACTTGGCTAGCCTAGGACGTGATCAGTGCACCCGCCAATCAGTTCTAAGGAGAGCCCAATCGTGGGTCAGATTTCCGCAACTCAGTCGGTCGACATCGCCGCCGCTCCCGACGCCGTGATCGGCGCGCTGGCCGACTACAACGAGGTGCGTCCGGCGATCCTGCCCGAGCAGTACCGCGACTACGCCGTGATCAGCGGCGGCAACGGCGACGGCACCGTGGTGCACTGGATTCTGCAGGCCACCTCCAAGCGTCAGCGTGACGTGAAGGCCACCGTGTCGGTGGTTCCCGCCGCCGGGAGCGGAGCGAGCGGGGCGAATGCTGCAGCTACCGTCACCGAACGCGACGAGAACTCGACGATGGTCACGACGTACCAGGTCGTCGCCGCGGGCAACGGCTCCAAGGTGACCACCACGACCACCTGGAACAGCAACGCCAGCGGCATCGGCGGCTTCTTCGAGAAGACCTTCGCGCCGAAGGGACTTGCACGCATCCAGGCTGCGCTGCTCGCGAACCTCAAGACGCGCCTGGAGAGCTGACCGTCGGTGCGTCGGGGCCGCCGGCGACCATCGCCGCTGCCGATTCGTGACGGGGTCGATGCGACGCGTGTGGTCTTGCGCTCCGGCCCGGATCGGACCGTGCGCGAGTGCCTGCTGACCACACCCTCGCTCGACGGCCTCACCGACGATGACCTGAGCGATCGCGCCGACGCCGGAGAGATCGTCGATGCAGCCGGCCAACCGATCTCGCTGGACGACCCGGCCCGCCTGAACACGTCGATCTACCTCTACCGAGACGTCGCCGACGAGGTGCCGATCCCGTTTGACCTGCCGATCCTGTATCGCGACGACAACATCGTCGTCGTCGACAAGCCGCATTTTCTGGCGACGATGCCGCGCGGCCGACATGTGACGCAGACAGCGTTGGTGCGTCTGCGGCGCCAACTCGGCTCCGACGACGTCGCACCGGCGCATCGGCTCGATCGGCTGACCGCCGGAGTGCTGCTCTTCACCCTGCGGCCGCAGGTGCGCTCGGCCTACCAAGAGTTGTTCGCGTCGCGGACCGCCGCCAAGGAGTATCGGGCGCTTGCCCCGGTCGACGCATCGCTGACCGATACCGTCACCGTGCGCAACCGCATCGAGAAAACCGCCGGGGACCTGCGCGCACTCGTCGTCGACGGCCCGGTCAACGCGATCAGCGACGTCACCCTCATCGACACCACTATGGATGGCGGCGTCTACCGGTTGGTCCCGCACACCGGTCGCACGCACCAGCTGCGGCTGCACATGTCGCAGCTGGGCGTGCCGATCGTCGACGACCCGCTCTATCCTGACGTGCGCCCCGAACTGGCGGCGCGGCCCGACAAGGGAGACTTCTCCGCACCACTGCGACTGATCGCGCATGCGCTGGAGTTCACCGACCCGATCACCGGCGAGCGTCGTCGCTTCGAGAGTCGGCGGTCGGTGACCGGATGAGCACAGACGGTCATGATGGATACATGGCGCTTGATCTGTGTTGTCTCCTGTGGGCTCACCCCGGTCGTCGGGCGGAGATGCACTCCTACGAGGACAAGGTGCTTGCCCTGGTCGCCGACCATGGGGGCGTCGTGCGACAGCGCGCTGTCTGTTCGGTGCGACAGCGCGCTATCCGTTCGGTGCGACAGCGCGCCCTCTGTGACGATCCGGACGGGCCCGACGAGCTTCAGATCATCTCGATCGGGGACCGAGCGGCGCTGGACCGCTTCATGGCCGATCCGCGTCGGACTGCACTGGCCGCCGAGCGTGACAGTGCGATTGCACGCACCGAACTGTTCGAGGTGGCACTGGTGGCCACTCCCGTCACCGAGGAGACGACATGACGCAGTTGCTGCGAGTCCAGAATTTCGGGGTGTCGCGCGACGGATACGGCGCGGGCGAGGGACAGAGCGTCGAGCGTTCGTTCGGTCATGCCGATCCGGCGAGCATCTTCGCCTGGGCGGGGGCAACCGCGAGCTGGCCCAATCGGACCGAACCCGGCGGCACTCGCGGTCTCGACGACTACTTCACCCGCGACTTCCACCACAACATCGGCGCCGAGATCATGGGGCGCAACAAATTCAGTCCGCTGCGCGGTCCCTGGGAGGATCACGACGAGTGGCTCGGCTGGTGGGGCGACGAACCACCATTCCACACCCCGGTCTTCGTGATGACCCACGATGCTCGGCCGTCGTTCAGTCTGTCCGACACCACCTTCCACTTCGTCGACGACGAACCCGCAGCCGTACTCGAGATGGCGCGCGCAGCGGCCGACGGCAAGGACGTGCGACTCGGTGGCGGGGCGGCGATCATCCGCTCATTCCTCGACGCCGACCTCGTCGACACCATGCAGGTGGCCGTGTGCGACGTCGAACTCGGTGGCGGATCGCGGCTGTGGGAGACACCCGACGAGCTGCTCGACCGCTTTTATCTGGAGGTCGTGCCCAGCCCGAGTGGCGTCACGCACCACCTGTTCTGGCGACGCTGACGTCTGGACGCGTCCGCTAGCCTGGCGAGGTGACGATCCGCGCGTCGTATGAACGACATCCCGACCTGGGATGTGAGGCCGTCGTGTTCATCGACGACGAGTCACTGGCCTGTTTCCAGATCCAACGCGACCTCGTCGGCGGTCCCCGCGCCCACGAATACTGCGTGACCACCGGGGCCAGCGCGCCGATCTACGGCGGGATCGCCGACTGGCGCCGCGTCGAGGACCGGTTCGAATTCGCATTGACGCGTCGCGCGAGTCGCCTCTTCGGGGACGAACTGCTGTCCTTCGAGATCAGCCCCGCCGACGAGTCCACCGTCGACGACATCGCGGCGCATGTCGATCGATTGCTGCGTTGAGCTGACGGTTACCCTGGACGGGTGACTCAACCTTTCGATCCCAGCGCACTGTTCGGCGGCGGCGGGGGTGGCGACAACCCGATGGCCGGGCTGTTGGCCCAGGCCCAGCAGATGCAGGAGCAGCTGCTGAACGCACAGAACGAGATCGCCGCGACGGAGGTCGTCGGGACCGCGGGAAACGGCCTGGTCACCGTCACCGGCAACGGCACCGGGGAGATCACCGCAGTGACCATCGACCCCAAGGTCGTCGACCCGGACGACGTCGAGACCCTGCAAGACCTGGTGCTCGGGGCACTCGCCGATCTGTCGACGAAGCGCGAAACGCTCGCGACCGAGAAGATGGGCCCGCTCGCCGGAGGACTCGGCGGCCTGCCGGGACTCGGCTGAGGCCCCACCGAAGAAGCCGGGACCACCGATGTACGAGGGACCGATCCAGGACCTGATCGATGAGCTGGCCAAACAGCCGGGACTCGGGCCCAAGGGCGCCCAACGGATCGCGTTTGCGCTGCTCGCGGGCGAGAAGGTCGACATCGACCGGCTGATCGCCGCCCTCGGTCGGGTGCGCGACGACGTGACCTTCTGCGCCGAATGCGGGAACGTGTCGGCCAACCGGCTGTGCCGCATCTGTTCGGACGCCCGGCGCGACGCCACCAAGATCTGCGTCGTCGAAGAGCCCAAGGACGTGCACGCCATCGAGCGGACGAAGGAATTCCACGGCCGCTATCACGTGCTCGGAGGTGCACTCGACCCGTTGTCGGGGATCGGGCCCGATCAACTGCGCATTCGCGAGTTGCTCCGGCGTCTGGCGAACACCGAGGACGGCAACGACGTCACGGAGATCATCGTGGCCACCGATCCCAACACCGAGGGCGAGGCGACCGCAACCTACCTGCTGCGCATGCTCAAGGACTTCCCCGGACTGTCCGTGACGCGACTGGCGTCGGGGCTTCCGATGGGCGGAGATCTTGAATTCGCCGACGAACTCACACTCGGGCGGGCCTTGTCGGGTCGTCGTATCCTCGCCTGAGCCGCTGCGGCCTTTCCGGCGGCGCGTGCCGGGACGGCGTCTGCTAGAGATATAGGGATGCCGAGACGGGGGAGTGTGTGTTGAAACACCGAATGGGTGTGCGATTGCTGGGTGCCGTCGTGGCGATCGGCGCCGCCGCGGGTGTACTGACTACCCCGCCGCAAGCTGTCGCGGCCCCGCAGTCGTTGCAGTGGGGTCCCTGCCCCAAGGTGCACAGCACCAGCAGTGCCGTCCAGTGCGCAACGGTCGTTGTGCCGCGTGACTACGCCAAGCCGAATGGTCCGACGATCAACGTGACCGTCAGCCGCATCCCCGCCCGCGACCCGGCGCACAAGATCGGGGTGCTGGTCGGCAATCCGGGCGGTCCCGGCGGCGACGCGCTCGGCCTCTTCTCGTGGGCGCCACCTCCCGCACCTGTGCGCGACCGCTTCGACCTGGTGGCCGTCCAGCCACGTGGGCTGTGGAGCGCCACGCCGATTCGGTGTGCGAAGTTCAACGCCGACAACGACATCGAAGCATTGATGAACTACGGCGCGATCAATCGGCAACGCTGCGAGCGGCAGAGCCCGGGCTATCCGTCGACCATCACCACCGAGAACACCGCACGAGACATCGAGATGGTGCGACGCGCTCTCGGAGTCAACAAGCTCAGTCTGTACGGACTCTCGTACGGCACCACGCTGATGGCCACGTATGCGACGTTGTACCCGCAGCACACCGATCGTCTCGTGCTCGACTCGGCCGTCGACCCGACCGGTGTGTGGAATCGTGTCGGCAACGACCAGACGCCCGGGTACAAGGCGCGGGTCAACGCGATGATGACGTGGATTGCCCAGCACGACAACATCTATCACCTAGGGAAGACACCACTCGCGGTGTACCGCAAGTGGAGTGCGCTGGTGGAGAAGCAGGCGGGTGTACCGCCCTCACTGGCCGCGCCGCCTGCACAGGTGGGCGATGTTCCGCCAGGCCTGAAAGCCGTGTCGCAGCAGTACATTGCGGGTGTCAACCTGACCGCCGATGTCCGGGCGCGGTGGGAGAACTTCGTCGCGACGATGCTGACCGGCAAGGAGCAGTCGGATTCGTCGTTGCTCGTCGGGACGCGTCAGCTCGCGCCCGACCGCAACTACTGGCCGATCGTCGCATTGCGCCTGGCCAACAAGCTCCCGCGTCGGAAGGCCGTCAAGCCGACGCAGGAGGAGATCGCCGCCGCCGAGGCGTCGAGCAATATGCACAACATCATCATGTGCAACGAGAATCAGTACCCGGCGCAGCCGTCGCAGATCCCTGCGGCGCTCTTCAGCAACCTCGTCGTCAGTGACGTCTTCGACGCTCCCGGACTGTTCTGGGGCGCCGGAATCGCCTGCGCCGGAACCACTCCTATCGTTCGGCCGGTGGCCACGCGAAACCGTGGGCTTGCGGTGCAACCGCTGCTGATCAACAGCCTCGGCGACCCGCAGACGCCCTATCGTGGCGCGATGAGGCTGCGCGCGCAGATGGGTGCACACCTCATCACGGTCGGCGGCGGCGATCACGGACAACTCGCCCGCGGGAACCGTCCGCTCGACGCTGCCATCGCCCAGTATCTGATCACCGGCCACACGTCGGTGACGTCGGCACCGCAGGCGCCGATCACCACGCCGCTCACCCGTCTGCCCGGTCCTACCTCCGAGTCGCGCAGCGAGCGGGTCGGCTACGGCTGGTGACACCCGTCGCGGCGGCAGGGCTCGATCCTGCAGTCGACGCTCGGCTCGACGCTCTCGCCGCCGAGATGGTGTCGGGGATCGTTGCGATCGACGGACCGTCGGGCGCGGGCAAATCCCGTGTTGCCGACGCGCTGATGGCCAAACTTGCCGCCAACCGCACCGGTGCGGTGCTCGTCCGCACCGACGACTTCGCCACCTGGGACAACCCGGTGGCGTGGTGGCCGGAGCTGGAAACCGATGTGCTGCACGCCTTTATCCGCCGCCACGACTATCAGTACCGGCCACGTGTCTGGCACGACGGGGTGCCCGAGCCCGGAACCCGCGTCTGGTATCGCTGGCAGCCGTTGCTGGTCATCGAAGGCGTGTCGTCGGCTCGGCGTCGGATCGCGAACCGGCTGACGCACACCCTGTGGCTCGACGGTCCACCCGCGGAAGAACGGCTCGAACGTGCCGTCGCACGCGACGGCGAGCAAGCGCGACCCCACCTCGCACAGTGGCAACAGTTCGAGCGCGGGTGGTTTGCCGTCGACCGCACCCGAGAGCGTTGTCGGGTTCTGGACTGATCGGCATAGGCTCGGAGCATGACCATCGCCGACCTCGACCGGGAACTGGTGCAATGCCGCGCCTGCCCGCGGCTCGTCGAATGGCGCGAACGCGTCGCGCAGGAGAAGCGGGCAGCGTTCGCCGACGAGACCTATTGGGGCCGACCGGTACCCGGCTTCGGGCCGACCGACGCCGCAATCGTGATCATCGGCCTTGCCCCTGCCGCCCACGGTGCCAACCGGACCGGCCGGATGTTCACTGGTGACCGTAGTGGCGACATGCTGTTCGCCGCGCTCTTCGAAGCGGGGCTGGCCAATCAAGCGACCGCGGTGTCGGCCCACGACGGGATGAAGCTGTACCGAACGAGAATGACGGCACCGGTGCATTGCGCACCGCCGCAGAACAAGCCGACCCCCGAAGAACGGGACCGTTGCGCGCACTGGATGCATGCGGAGCTCGAGTTGCTGGCACCCAGCATGCGGTCGGTGGTCGCGCTCGGTGCGTTCGGATGGCGTCAGACACTGCACACTCTCGCGGAACTGGGCTGGACCGTGCCGCGCCCGCGGCCGGTGTTCGCCCACGGTGCCACGGCATCGCTGGCTCGGGGGCAGCAGGAGATCGTCGTCTTCGGTTGCTACCACGTCAGCCAGCACAACACCTTCACCGGCCGGCTGACCTTACCGATGGTCGTCGATGTGCTTACTGCCGCAGCAGAATTCGCGGGAGTCGATCCGGGGAACTCAGCCGCGTCGTCCGGCGACGAGCCGTTCGCGTCGTAGGCGGTCGACTTCGGGTAGTTCCAGCGGGTCGAGCCGTTCGACGCCCATCGCCCGGGCCAACAGGAAATCGGCCAACTCCGGATTGCGGGCCAGTGCCGGTCCGTGCATGTAGGTTCCGATCACCGAACCCTGCACCACACCTTCGGTGCCGTCGCCGACGCCGTTCCCGACGCCGTGTCGCACCCGGCCGAGTGGCCGGGCGTCGGAGCCGAGTGTGCTTCCGCCACGGTGGTTTTCGAATCCGGTGAGCGGCGAGGTGAGTTCGTCGATGACGGGGTCGGTGACGAGTTCGCCGATGCTGCGAGCCGCTTGCGGCGACGTCGTGAGGTCGAACAGCGAGATGCCGTCGACGCGCTCGCCGGCCGACGTCTCATACCAGTGTCCGAGCACCTGGATGGCCGCGCAGATGGCCAGGACCGGACGCCCGGCCGCGGCAGCGCGCTGTAACCCGGGGAACTTGGTCAGGTGGCGTGTGGCGAGCCGCTGGGCGTAATCCTCTGCGCCACCGAGGGTGTAGACGTCCAGGGACTCGGGTACCTCGTCGTCGAGCGTGATCTGCACGACCTCGGCGTCGATGCCGCGCATCCGGGCGCGCTGCCGCAGGATGAGCGCGTTGCCGCCGTCGCCGTAGGTGCCCATCACGTCAGGCAGGACCAGCCCGATCCGCACAGTGGACTCGCTCATTGCTCACCCCTCCGGGACCGAGCGGCACGATCCAGGGCGATACCCAGATCGCGGAACGCGGTGTAGTTCGCGAGTACCTCAACGCGGCCCGGCGGACAGGATGCGATGGCGCGCACGGGATCCGGGATGGTGGTGTGTTCGGCGCCCGCGTAGAGCAGCCGGACCGACAAGTCGGCGGCACGTTCGCCGGCGGCGACCACGGCCATGGTCTCGAATGCCTCGAACCGCACATCCCACAGCCACGAGAGATCCTCGCCGTCGGGGACCTGGCCGTTGACGGCGATCACCAAACCGTCGGCGTCCTGGTCGATCATGGAGAGGGCCTCTTGCCAGCCGGCCGGGTTCTTGGCGAGCAGAGTGCGCACGGAGTGATTGCCGACCTGGTGGATGCCATACCGTCCGGCGACCTCGCCGACGGTGCCGACGGCTGCGACGGCCTTGTCCGGATCGGCGCCCATCGCGACCGCTGCCGCGACCGCCTGCGCGGCGTTGCCTCGGTTGGCCCGCCCCGGTACCGCGAGATCGAGGCGCGACCGGAAGCCGTCCGGGCCATAGATGTTCTCGTCGTCGACCCACCAATCCGGGGTGGGTCGACGGAACGATTGGTCGCCGGTCGAATACCAACCGTCGTCGGATCGGACGATGGGTTCGCCGGTGCGTGGACAGCTCACCGAGTCGCCGACCCAACTCGCGCCGGCCGCCACCCACACAACATGCTCCGCGTCGAAGGCGGCAGAGGTGACCAGCACATCGTCGCAGTTGGCGACGACGGTCGTCTTCGGATGGCGCGAGATTCCTTCGCGCAGCCGCCGCTCGATCATGTTGATCTCGCCGACGCGGTCGAGCTGGTCGCGGGAGAGATTGAGCAGCACAAGGACTTCGGGGTCGACGGCGTCGCTGACATGCGGTACGTGCAACTCGTCGACTTCGAGCGCGCACACCGGTGCGCTGCGCTGCAGGGTCAGGGTGGCGATGATCCCGGCGTCCATGTTGGCGCCGTCGGCCTGGGTGGCCACCTCACCGATCTCGGCGAGTGCCGCAGCGGTCATCCGAGTGGTGGTGGACTTCCCGTTGGTTCCGGTGATGATCGCGGTCCGTTTTCCTGCGGCGAGTCGTCGCATGATGTCGGGATCAATCTTTGCGGCCACCAGGCCGCCGATCATCGAACCCTTGCCTCGTCCTGCCGTGCGCGACGCCCAGCGGGCCGCGGCGGCAGCCGTCAACGCGATCGAGGTGCGGACAGGTACACGGTCGGGCATGGGGACGAGTCTGTCATAGGACTTCGGCACGGGTGTGTGCGCAGATGCGCACGCCGCGTAAGGTCCCTGCTGTGAGCCGTGCCACAACGATGAAGCTGTCGCCCCTCGCCCGACCCCAGCGCGCCCTCATGTCGGGGATGGGAAAGCTGCAACCCCTGGTCTCTCCGCTGTTCGGTAGACGCACGCGAGTGAACGCCGACGGTGAACGGCTGGCGCCGGAGATGGCTGCCGTGGGCTGGTCGGCGGCGCACATCCCCGGGATGGGTCTCGGCGGTCCAGAAGTGGAGCCCTCGCGTCGTGGTGTCGACGAGGGTGCTGCGGGACTGGCCGAGAAGTTCCCGCCGTTCGCGGTCGAAGAAGATCTGGTCATCGACTCGCCGAGCGGGCCGATCCCGGCGACGCGATACCGTGCCCGCGAGGAATCGTCCGGTCTGCTGGTGTTCTTTCACGGTGGCGGTTTCGTCCTCGGCAGTCGGATCAGCCACGACGGTCTCGTCCGGCGACTGGCCCTGGGTGCAGACGTCGACGTGCTGTCGGTCGACTACCGGCTCGCCCCCGAGCACCCTTTTCCGGCTGCCGTCGAGGACGCGGTCGCGGCATGGCGGTTTGCGGTCGAGGCGGCGCCTCGCTGGGGGCGCTCGCCGAACCGGATCGTCGTCGGCGGCGACAGTGCCGGTGGAAACCTGAGCGCGGTGGTGGCTCAGCAGGTCCGCGGCGACGGCGTGACCCCGTGCCTGCAACTGCTGCTCTATCCGATCACCGATCTGGGGAATGTGCGGCCGTCGCGCCGCGAGTTCGAGTCTGGCCTGTTCCTCACCGAGGAGCGGCTCGAATGGTTCAACAACCATTACGTGCCGGAACCTGCGATGCTCACCGATCCACGCTGCTCGCCGCTGCTGGCCGAGGATCTGAGCGGCCTCGCTCCCGCGCACGTCGTGGTGGCGGGCTTCGACCCACTCCGCGACGAGGGCCTCGAGTATGCGCAGCGGCTGGTCGACGCCGGAGTTCCGGTCACGGTGCAACGAGAGGGCGCCATGATCCACGCCTTCGCCAACATGACGCTGATCAGCGCCGGTGCACGCGCGGCCGTGGACCGGGTCAACGAGGCCGTTCGTGAAGCGATCGAGAAGGTGCAGCCCGAGGACTGAATCGAAGAGTACTGCTTTCAGGCCTCCTGAACTGCGGAAACGCTTCGACCCCACCGCTCCCTGAGGTGCGAGGAGCGCCAGCGACGGTCCGCTACGCCCCCACCGCTCCCTGAGGTGCGAGGAGCGCCAGCGACGAGCCTCGAAGGGCCTGGTGAGACAACAATGTCATCTCACTGGGCCGAAGCTCGCAGGCTCGCACCTAGCCGGCGGGGAGGCGTTCTTCCCGCCGCCACGATCGTCGCCGTCACCTCATCTCAGCCGGCGACCGGGAGCCGCGGCACCGACGAGTTGGGGCTCGGCGCTGTCGTCGGCCGACGGAGTTTCCGGCAAATGCGGTCGGGACACCGGCGCGGCGAGCACGCCTGCCGCGCACCCCACGATCACGACAGCGGCCCCGGCCAGCTCGACGATCGTCGGCGTCTCACCGAGAAACGCCCACGACGCGCTGATGCCGACGATGGGCACGAGCAGCGACAACGGTGCGACGCGACTGGCCGCGTGCCGGGACATGAGCGAGGTCCAGATTCCCGAACCGGCGATAGTGCCGAGTAGCACCACGTAGGCGAGACCGCACAACGCGAGGATGCCGGTGTGGGTGCCGAGGGTGGCGACCGCGTCGAATCCGGCCGACGGTCCCTCGACCGCAAGGCTGAGGGCATAGAGCGGGATCGGCGGGATCACCGACATCCACAGCGTCATGCGCAGGGCGTCGTCGGGCTGTGCGAGCCGCCCGCCGATGTTGCCGAAGGCCCAGGACAATCCGCCGAGGACGGTGAGCGCGATCGGCAACAACGCGCCGACACCCAGACTGCTGTGCGCGGTCCGATCCACCGCGATGAGTGCCATTCCGCCGACCGCCGCGACGATTCCGATCACCTGCAGCGGCGCCATGCGCTCCCGCAGGAACACGACGCCGAGGATGACGGTGAACGGCGCGGAGGTCTGCAGGACGAGTGAGGCGAGACCTGTCGGCATGCCCAACTCCATCGCGAGGAACAAGCACGCGAACTGCAGTGTGCCGAAACCGACTGCGTACAGGAAGAACCAGCGCAGTTGCACCTTGGGGAACCGCACGAACAGCATCACCGGGATCGCCATGACCGCGAACCGCAGCGCCGCGAAGAAGAACGGTGGGAAGTGGTCGAGGCCCAGGCGGATGGCGATGAAGTTGAAACCCCACAGGAGGACGACTGCCAGGCCGAGGGCGCGATCACGTGGGGACATGATTGCCATCGTGCGGCCTGAATCGGTGAAGGACAATCGAATTTATCCGCATAGATAGTTCATACTTGCTACATTAATTGCCCGGTGGTGAGGCTTGCCACAATGCCGACCCGGTGTGGCATCATTCCGGCATGAGCAGATTCGGGGTCATGCTTTCGGGTGCAGCGACAGTTCTCGCCGTGACGGCGGTGGGGGTGGGCACGACGATCGGTGCGGCCGACGCGCGGGCCGTCGTCGGCCCGCGCATCGCTGTGTCGATTTCGGGCAACACCGATTGGCAGGTCACTTTCGACAAGGGCGACGCACGGTCGGAGAGGTGCAAGCTCTTTGTCGGGAACAAGGTTGTGCCGATCTCGACCGGTGGCACGGCGACCGTGTCGGGTGCGGCGGTGAAGGCCGGCCGGCACCCGGTGGTGTTGAGGTGCGGCCGGCAGAGCAGCCCCACACTGTGGCTCTATGCGCCGCGCGGCCAGATCAACGACATCGCGACCTGGGCGAGCAACACCACCGCGGGCATCCTCGGGATCTGAATTCAGCGCCAACCGAGTTCCGGCGCCACATGCGTCAGGATCGACTCGATCACGTGTGCGTTGTATTCGACGCCTAGTTGGTTGGGTACCGTCAGCAGCAGCGTGTCGGCGGCCGCGATCGCCTCGTCCTCGCGTAGTTGCTCGATGAGCTTGTCGGGTTCGTCAGCGTAGCTCCGACCGAATCGCGCGACGCTGTTGTCGATCACGCCGACCTGGTCGTCCTCGGCACCACCACGTCCGAAGTACATCCGATCGCGATCGTCGATGAGCGCAAAGATGCTGCGGCTCACCGAGACTCGTGGTATGCGCTCGTGCCCCTCGTCGGCCCAGACCTTGCGGAAGCGTTCGATCTGTTCTGCCTGCAGCTGATGGAACGGCACTCCGGTGTCCTCGGTCAGCAGGGTTGAACTCATGAGGTTCATGCCTTGGCGGGCCGTCCATTCGGCCGTCGCACGCGTGCCTGCGCCCCACCAGATCCGATCCCGGAGCCCGGGTGATTGCGGCTCGATGGGCAGCAGGCCGGGCGGATTGGGGAACATCGGCCGAGGGTTCGGCTGCGCGAATCCCTTGCCCTCGATGACCTTCAGGAAGACGTCGGTGTGCTGACGCGCCATATCGGCGTCCGGCGCCGGGAACGGAGCGAGCGGGTCGCGTGTTGCCGTCGATTCCTCAGGTGGGACGTAGCCGAAGTACTTGTAGCCGTCGATGACCTGCTCGGGTGAGCCACGGCTGACGCCCAGCTGCAGGCGGCCGCGCGAGATCAGGTCCGCGGCGCCCGCGTCTTCGGCCATGTACATAGGGTTCTCGTAGCGCATGTCGATCACGCCGGTGCCGATCTCGATGCGGTTGGTGCGCGCGCCGATGGCTGCCAGCAGCGGGAACGGTGATGCGAGCTGGCGGGCGAAGTGGTGCACACGGAAGTAGGCGCCGTCTGCGCCCAGTTCCTCGGCTGCGACCGCCAGTTCGACGGACTGCAGCAAGGCGTCGGACCCGGACCGCACCTGCGAACCGGGGGAATCGGACCAGTGGCCAAAGGAGAGGAAACCGATGTTCTTCATAACCGTCTAAACGTACCGCGGTCCGTTTAATTCCGACCCCGGCGATGCGGTGTCCAGCACCAGTCCCATGACCACGGCGTCCCAGAGTTCGCCGGAGCGGCGCCGGTAGTGCCGCCGCAGACAACCCTCTCGCACAAATCCGAACTTCTCGTAGAGTCCGATCGCCGGACCGTTGTGCGGCCAGACCTGGAGTTCGAGTTTGTGGGCTCCGCGCTCGGTGCTCCACGCGATGGCCTCGGTCATCAGTGCACTGCCGATTCCGCGGTGTCGCCAGGCGCGGTCGATCTGCATGCCGAACTCGGTGACACCGGGCAACCCGAAGGCGATACCGAGACCGCCGACGATGTCGTCGCCGATGAGCGCGATGAACAGTGCCTTGTCCTCGGAATCGACCAGCGACCGGAAGAGTCCGCGCTCGCGCGCCGGGTCGAGTGGGGCCTCGGAGCCGATCCACACCCCCTCGGCGGCCACGCGTTCACGGAGATCGAACAGACCCGCGGCGTCGTCCTCGATCGCCGGTCTGATCACGAGGTCATCGGTCATGTCCAGATCGTAGTCCGCGAAAAACGATAAGACAGTAGCCCTTTCGTCTTACGCTCTCAGCGTCGCACGACCGCAGGTGGAGTCCAGCGGCCATCGAGAACCTCGGGATGGGGTTGGTAGAGGCGCATCGTCACGCCAAGGGTGCCACGCGGTGCGGGCAGCCAGTTGTCCCGTTTGTCCGCGCCCGGATCGGCGTGCTGGAGATACAGATCCAGCGAACCGTCGTCGTTGTACCGCAAGCGATCTCGATCGCCGATGGCGAATCGGTCGAGCTCGTTGGCCACCTGATAGCCCTCCGCGTCGTACATGGTCACCGACCAGAACGCGTCCACCGGTGGCAGCCCGTCGGCCGGGAAGTGGATGACATAGTCGTTGTCCCCGTCGAGTGGTGTGCCGTCCGCGTCGGCCACCAGCACCGGGTACGCGGCGTCGTCGGCCGGGTTCGCCCCGAGGCCGAGCAGCGTGATGCGTGCACGCTGCAGGTAGTCGTTGCCGTAGACCCCGATCGAGTTCGTCAGGGTCATCCATCCGTTCACCGGCTGCGCAAGGTGTGAAAGGTCGGTGATCTTCGCCAGCGCGGCAGCCCGGCCCTTCTCGAGTTCGGCCAACGCTGCGTCGTCGAACTGCGCAGCATCGAACGGCATGCCCGGCACCAGTCCGATGCGCGCGATCCGCGCCAGCACGGAGAAGTCGGTCGGATGCGGAGGATTGACAGCCAGGATCTCGGCCGCCCAGGCGAAGAACTCCACCACAGACAACCCGTTGACGAGTCGCACGGGTTCGGTCTGCACGTCGATGTCGCCGCCGGTCGTCGCGAGGTTGCCGGGTGTGAGTTCGGTGATCGACAGTCCGTCCTGAAACTTGCCGACAGTGGCGTAGTCGGATGGGCCGTTTGTCTGGACTCGGCCGATCGCCCACACGTGGGGAGTCGGAGTGATGATGAGGGTCGCGACGTCGGGGATCACGCCGTTGTCGAGGCCGACGTTCCCCGGACCGACGAGAACGTAGCGCGCGGGACCGTTGCCGGTGGTCCGGGTGCCCGGCGCCGCGAAAACGTCCGTCCACATGTCCAGGAACGGCAGCATGTAGTAGCGATCGGCCTCGGGAACCTCGATCAACACCGGTCCGCCGGTGAGATCGAGCCAGACCATCGAGTACAGGGTGTCGAAGTTGGGGCGGACCACCGAGCGGAACTCGGCGGTGGGGAACGCCCGCAAGTGGTTGAAGCGATTCGCGCCACCGAAGCCCGACGGCGACCGCGGCGATGTCTGCTGTCGCCGGGTGACGTCCATCGTCACGAGTGGGTACAGGTAGGTGTACGCCTCGGCGGCCAATGTGGCCAGGTTGTCGTTCGGGGAGCTTGTCATGTCCGCCCTCGCGGTCGGTGGAGTTTGGGTCGACGGAGCATGGTCGGCGCTGCTCTCACGGCGCCGCCGAATGGCCGCCCTGACCACGTCGGCAGCGTTGTCATCGGGCATTGCTCGCACCACGGGATGCCCGATGACGGCACCTCGTTGCAGGCGGCCAGGTCGGATCATCTCCACCTCCACACTCTCCGAGCACCACGGTCGACGCCGACCGACCACATCGTCACCGACAATGTTCTGTCCACGCGTCACCCGGTTCGTATGACCGACCGTCTACGATTCCTTCGAGTACGGACGCGTTACTGCAGCGTGTCGTGAAGATCCGGGGAACTGAGGTGCGCGATGGGCCAGCCGGCTCTGCAGGTGGTGCCGGGCGGTGGACGCCCGGCCGTGCCGCCCGGTTTCGTGCGCCGTCCGCGCGTTGCCGACGCGCTGAACCGAGGCGTGCGCCATCCTCTGACCGTGGTCTGCGCGGGAGCCGGCTACGGCAAGACCCTTGCAGTGGCCGCATGGGCGTCGAAGACCGACCAGCACATCGCCTGGCTGGTGGCAGGTGGCGCAAGTGGCCTGCGATCGTTCTGGCTTGGCGTGGTCGCGGCGATCACCGACGCCGACGGTGACTCCGGCAACGCGGCACTTGCCGACCTCACACCGGGCGTCGAGTTCGGTTCGGCCGAGCTCGAACGGATCCTCGACGCACTGTGCGAGTTGAGGGCGGACACGGTCCTCGTGGTCGATGACTTTCACACGATCTCCGATCCGGAGGTGATCGCCTCCATCAGCGAACTCCTCGATCGCCGGCCGTCGACGCTGCGCCTGGTGCTGATCACCAGGACCGAGCCGCCACTGCGTCTGCGGCGCCGCCAGATCGCCGGTGACCTGGTCGAGATCGGCGCCGACGAACTCGCCTTCACCAGGCCCGAGGTCGAGGAGTTCTGCCGTCGAGCGGGTGCCGACGTGTCGTCCGCCGACATCGACGTCATCGTCGAGAAGACGGCCGGCTGGCCCGCAGGCCTCCGGCTTCTGCTGCTCTCTGCCGACCGCGGCGACCTGCACGAAGGTCTGCGCAGGTTCGGCGGCAAACAGCGGCTCGTCGCCGCCTACCTGCTCGAAGAGGTGCTCGATCACATCGCGCCGAGCGATCGTAAGTTCTTGCTGGCCACCAGTATTGCCGACCCTATCAACGCAAACCTGGCGCGGGCGCTGACCGGCCGAGCCGACAGTGGAACCGTGCTCGATGGGCTGGTGGCGATCAACGCGTTGACGGTGCAGCTGACCGATCGGGAGGGCTGGTATAGCTACCATCCGTTGCTGCGTGAGCTGCTGCGTTCCCGGCTCGACGCCGAAAACCCTGACATCGCGGCTCCTTTGCACCGAAAGGCGGCAGCCTGGTTTGTCGGTGCGGGGGACCCGATCGAAGGTCTGCGGCATCTCGGGCTGGCGGCCGACTGGGATCAGATGCTGACGGTCCTGGCGACCGTGGCGGTTCCGTTGATCCTCTCACCGCACGCACCCGCTCTCGTCGCCGCGATGAGTCCGGCCACGGTGCAGAATTCGCGCGGCCCCACCGTGGCCACTCTCCTGATCGCCGCTGTCGCCGAGTTTCAACGTGGCGACTTCGCAGCGATGCATCAGAATGCAATGGCTGCAAAGGAATTCGCCGACGAAGGCCTTCCCGCGCGACTCATCATCGCGCTGTGTGAGATGGTCCACGCGCGAATCAGCCGTCTCGCCGAACTTGTCGACCGCGGTGCGGCGGTCGCGACGATCGTGCGGAGCGTCCCGAGTTCGGAGCTGCCGAGTGCGGCCGGGCTCCTGCTCATCGCCGAGAACGCCCGCGGCATCGGGCTGATGCATCGCGGTGACCTGGAAGCCGCGAGCCAGATTCTGGCCGTGTGTCGGGATCGCGCTGCGGGCGCAGGCATTTCCCTGATGGCGATCGCCGCTTCGGCCTACCTCACCATCATCGACGTCATCCACGGTGCGCTTCCGGCGGTTGGCCGGCAGGTGGGTGAGGTCCTCGCCACGGTGGACCGTCGAGGCTGGAGTCGGGAGCCGCAGGTCACCGCGCTGTACGCCGCGGCGGCGCTGATGCACCTCGAGCGCAACGAACTGAAACTCGCCGAGGCCGCCGTGGAGCGCGGATGTCGGGGCAGCAGGACGCAATCCGATGCGGGGGCGCGAGTCTTGCTCG
>NZ_JBEXMX010000091.1:0-19828 GCF_040610755.1 Gordonia sp. NPDC003585
GGTTTCAGAAACCGCGTGTCTGGTCAGAAACCCGAGGCGCACCAGCGGTTTCTGGCCACATCAGCGGTTTCTGGCGACCAATGCGGTTTCTGCGATGAGGCCGCACTCTTCCCGCCTCCACGATCGCCGACGACGTCGGCGGGTGGGTCGCCGACTCGGAGAGTGTGGTGGTGAGCAGGCCGCATGGGTGACACCAGGGCGAGTCGTCGGTTGGATTATCCAGCCGAAGGCCGTCAGCGGTGTCATCCGTACCGAGCCGCACTCTCAACCGCGATGAGTGTTCAGTCCGTCCGCGGTGCGCCGTCACCGACCAGTCGGGCAATCAGCGGGAAGACGAGCACGGTGGTGGCGCCGGCCGCGACCATCGCCGACGCCAGTTCGGTGCTCAGCAAGTCTGCGCCCACCGCGACCTGCGTGACCGCAACGATGATCGGCAGTCCGGTTGCCGCATAGAGCGCCAACTGTGCACGCTCGCGTACCGACGGAAGGTTGGCGCCGTGGATGACGAATCGCTCGCTGAACCACACCGGAAGCCCACGCGCCACGGCGATGGCGAGGACGAATCCGGCCCACGTCCCGGGCGCCGACAGCACAGCATGGATGTCGATCGCCATGCCGGAGATGACGAAGAAGATCGGGATGAACACGCCGAACCCGATCACGTCGAGGGACCCCTCCAAAGCGGCTCGTGAGTCACCGAGCAGCCGACGCAGAATCATGCCGGCGGCGAAGGCTCCGAGCACCACGTCGAGGTCGAAGACCGCGGCTACCGTCATCAATCCGACGAGCAGCAACAGGACCACCCGGATCGGAAGCTGAATCGTACCCGAACTCATCACTCGCAGAGATTCACCCAGGAACGGCACCCGTCGAATCACATGCGCCGGAACGTACGCGATCACCAGCGCGGCGACGGCGAACAGAATCAGGACCACCACGGCAGCACCGACATTGCGGCTCGTCAGCAGAAGAGACATCGCCAGAATGGGCCCCAACTCGCCGACCGCCCCGTTGGCCATGACCGCGCGCCCCAGTGGTTTGTCGAGCAGCCCGAGCTGCTTGATGATGGGCAGCAGGGTGCCGAGTGCGGTGGACGTCATGGCGATGCCCACCGCCACGAACGTGGTGAAACCCGCGTCCGGCACGACGAGCGCGACAAAGCCGACCGCGAAGCCGAGACTCACCAACCAGGTCACTCGCGCAACGCGACCAGGACGCCCACCGAGCAACTTCGGGTCCAGTTCGAAACCTGCCAGCAGAAACAGCATGCCCAACCCGAGTTCGTTGAGCACCGTGAGCCCGTCGACCGACGCCCAGCCCAGCAGATTCGGTCCGATCACCATGCCAGCCAGCAACAACAGCACCGCGTCGGGTACGTACCCGCGCGCGGCCCGGGCAATGATCGGCGTGAAGACGGCGACCAGGCTGATCCAGAACAACGATTCGATGGTCGCGGTTTCGGCGGAGGCTTCGGCGAGCACGGCCGTCGTTGTCATTCTCGGAGCTTGTCACACCGGAAGGTGCGACGTTCGTCGACGCGACGCACCACGGTCCGCCACCTCAGTTGCCGCGGGCATTCCCGCTTTATTCATCGTTTTCTGAATACAGAAAACGATGTATCGTTATCTCCATGGAGACCCACGCGCTCGTCCACACCGCCGCACTGGCCCGCTTCGGGTACGCCCTGTCCGACGAAACCCGGGCCCAGGTGTTGCTCCGTCTCCGTACCGCTCCCGGATATCCCGCCGACCTCGCCGACGCGATCGGGGTCTCACGCCAGACCTTGTCGAATCACCTTGCCTGCCTGCGTGGGTGCGGTCTGGTGGTCGCGATTCCGGAAGGCCGACGAACCCGCTACGAACTCGCCGATCCGCGGATCGGCCAGGCGCTCGGCGACCTGCTCGGCCTCGTACTCGCCGTCGACCCCACCTGCTGTCCCGACGCCGACGAGAAGTGTTGTTGCTGATGGACCTCGAACCCCTGGCCCCGACCGTCGCAACCAAGCCCGACGCGGCGCGAAAGAAGCTTCTGCAACGCCGAATTCAGCTCTTCGTCGCCGCCACCATCACCTACAACGTCCTCGAGGCGACGATCGCACTCACCGAAGGTGCACGCGTGTCCTCGACGGCGCTCATCGGATTCGGCTTGGACTCGGTGATCGAGGTGTCCTCGGCGGCCGCGGTCGCCTGGCAGTTCGCCGGGCGCGACCCAGAGGCACGCGAACGGGTCGCGTTGCGCATCATCGCCTTCTCGTTCTTCGCATTGGCCGCCTACGTCAGCGTCGAATCGCTGCGATCGCTGCTCGGCATCGGCGAGGAAGCGCGACACTCGATCGTCGGGATCGCGCTCGCTTGCGCGAGTTTGGTGATCATGCCGGTGCTGTCGTGGGCGCAACGACGAGCCGGCCGCGAACTCGGATCGCTGACCGCGGTGGCCGATTCGAAGCAGACTCTGCTGTGCACGTATCTGTCGGCTGTGCTGCTGGTCGGGTTGCTGGTCAATTGGTTGTGGGGCTGGTCGTGGGCCGACCCCCTCGCGGCTCTGGTGATCGCCGCGATCGCGATCCGCGAAGGCGTCAACGCGTGGAAGGGAGACGCGTGCTGCGCGCCGACACGTGCGCTCACCGACGATGACGACAACAGTGACGACGATGACGACGATTGCTGTGCGCGCGGCGGGTGCGAGTGTTGTGATTGAGGCTGCCCACTGACCGCTGACCGGGAGCCGCACCATGGACGCCACCACTAACGACACCGAGGTTCCGTCCACGGAAGCAGAGCGAGTCACGCTGTCGATGTCGCTACTGATGACGCCCGACATGGCGAACTTCACCGGCAACGTCCACGGCGGCACACTCCTCAAACTTCTCGACCAGGTCGCCTATGCCTGCGCCAGCCGCTACTCCCGCCGCTACGCCGTCACGCTGTCGGTGGATCGGGTGATCTTCCGCGAGCCGATCCGCGTCGGTGAACTGCTCATCTTGTCCGCGTCGATCAACTACACCGGCCGTACCTCGATGGAGGTGGGCATCCGGGTGGAGACCGAGAACATCCACACCGGGGTCCGACGCCACACCAACAGCTGCTACTTCACGATGGTCGCCACCGACGACGACGGCAAACCCCACCCGGTTCCCCAACTGGTGCCCCGCACCGAAGTGCAGCAGCGTCGCTACAGCGAAGCCGAGAAGCGCAGGGCCGCATTGCGATCCGCCCAATAGACCAGATCAACCGCTCGGCGACCGGCGCTTCCCTGGTTGCTGTCGCGGCATCCGGTTGGGCGGAACCGGATACGGGGTACCCCGACCGAGCGTGCCGGTGGCCACATTCGGCCCGCATACCAGTAGCGAGTTCTTCGCCGCGGGAACCGGGTCCCCGAATCTCGGCCGCGCGGCGTTGGGCCGCCGAGCGAAGTCGAAGGTCGACGACATGTCCCCCACCACATTTCGGCGCCAGGGCGTCAGATTCGGGACGTCCACCCCGAACCGCTTCTCGATCAATCGCAGCTGGGAGGTGTGGTCGAAGGTCTCCGACGCCACCAGCCCACCACGGCTGTAGGGCGAGATGACAAAGCACGGTACGCGATAGCCCAGGCCGATCGGACCACGAATCCCCTTGGACGCCTTGACCTTGTGGATGTCCGGCACACTCACGTACTCACCCGGCGTACCGGGCGGCGGGGTCGGCGGGGTCACGTGATCGAAGAAGCCACCGTTCTCGTCGTAGCTGATGATCACTGCCGTCTTCTCCCACACCGCGGGGTTCGACGTGAGGATGTCCAGCAGTTGGACGATGCCGACCGCCCCCAAGGCGGCCGGCAGTGCGGGATGTTCGCAGGTGATGGCCGACGGGATGACCCACGACACCTTCGGCAGCCGGTTGGCCTTCACGTCCGCGGCGAAACCCTGCGGGTAGATCGGGTCGATGCCGCGGCGCGCCAGTTCCGAGCGAGGATCGCGGGCCTGGGTGAAGCACCCCATCATGCCGTCGAGCAACACCGACGACACGGGCCCGATGTCGCGGTTGTTGTAGATCTTCCAGCTGACCCCGGCGTCTCGCAGGTTCTCCGGCATGGTTCGCCACGAGTACACGAATTTCGGTATGAGCGTGGGTGTCTCGAGCAGCGGGCCTCCGTGCGAGCCATCTGGGTCGATGCTCGCGCTCATCCAGTACAGCCGGTTCGGGTCGGTGGGCCCGAACACCGAGCAATGGTAGTTGTCGCACAACGTGAACGCCTCGGCCAGCGTCCGATGCACAGGAATGTCGGCGCGCTCGTAGTAACCCATGAGTGCGGGCGCATTCGCCGGGCCAACGGACTTGATCGACATCGGCAACCAGCCGTCGTTGCGTCCGTTGTTCCACGCGGCGTGCAAACCGGCCCACGAGTGATCGGGATCGTTGATGCATTCGCCGTCGAGATTGGCGTCGTAGCGGGTGTCGAGGCGGAACGGCAGCGTGTAACCACGTCGGGTCGGGCCGACGCCGGGAGCCCAGCCGTGCTGCTTCCATGCCGGCGACGCCTCGCCGAACCCGCGCACCCCGGAGTAGGTTCCGAAGTAGTGATCGAACGACCGGTTCTCCTGCATGAACAGGACGATGTGTTCGATATCGGACAACGAACCGGTGCCCGCCGGGTCTGCCGACGCATAGGCCTTGTCGATGATCGGCGCAGCCCACGACGTCAGCAGCGCACCGCCACCGACCGCCGAGACCCGCGTGAGAAAGTCACGACGCGACAACCCGCCGAACGGTGCATCCGACACTCGAGACCTCCCGACCGATGACTGAGGGCGGGAGTCATCCTACGGCCGTTCGGCGTCCGCCATGGGCGAAGTCAGGCGACGCCGTCGTCTGACTTGTTCTGCTCGGGAGAATCGCTCTGGGTCTCGGATGTGACCTGGACATCGAGCGCACTGACGGCGATGCCGTAGGGCAGGAATCGGACGCGCCGACTCGGGTCGGTGTTGGCCTGGTTGGCCCGCAGGGCGTCGAGTTCGGTGGAGAAGACCTGCTCGACCCGGGCGCCGCCGTCGGCGTCGACGACGAATACCGCCCACACGCCGGAACCGGCGTCGGCGGTCGTCTCGGGCTCGGCGCGGCGCCGGGTGCGGGTGCCACCCTGATCGAAGAACGCCGACCACGCACTCGGGCTCGACTGTCCCTCGAACAGCTTGCCGAAGACGTCACGCAAACCTTCCGAGGCCTCCCGCGCGAAGCGGTCGAAGTCCTCCGGGCCGAAGTTGAAAGACCCACCGGAGGGGCCGTTGCTGTCCGCCATGTGTGTTCCTGCCTGTCGTGCTCGGGAGCTGCTGACACCAGTGTCCTCAGGATGTGCGATGCGCGCCACCTGCGACGAGATCGACCCGCGGGACTCTCGCCCAGCGTGGGCAAAACCCGGCGCCAACCGGGAAGTTCTGGCAACCTACGCCCAATGCAGGTGGGGGTTCGGGGATCGGCCGGTTCGATGGTGCTCGTCGCGCCGCTGATCGTCGTGTCGGCTCTCGTCACTTTCCTGTCCGGGGTGACGCTGCCGCCTGCCTCCGCTGCCCCCGGCACCGCGTCGCAGGTCGACGCACTCGCCGGCCGATGTGTGACGCTGACCCTGTCCGACGGCACGCGTCTCGGTGCGATGGCGAGCCCGTTCACCGTCCGTGCGGCTGCGCTCGGCCAGTTCCTGTTCTACGGACGCGACGGGCGCGTTCTCACCGCCGACGGCACGCATTCGGCAACACTGCAAGCCACACCCACGACACGTGCGATCTGGTCGGTGACATCGTCGACGTCCGGGTTCGCGGTGCGTTCGGTCACGTCAACCACCTCCTTTCCGAGTGTTCGGGTCCGCGCGGCCGCCGGGTGCCGCCCATTCCCTGACGCCGAGCTCGGTGTCGACGGTGCACCCTTCACCGGCGCCGGCCGCGACGGGAACCTGCGTGGGTTTGTGGACTCGCATGCGCACCTGATGGCCGAACAGTTCCTCGGTGGTGAACTGCACTGCGGCGCTCCATACAACCCGCTCGGGGTGACCGTCGCCCTGCGCGACTGCCCCGACCACGGTCCGGGTGGAGTGCTCGCCGTCTCCGAGCACGTGCTGTCCCGGCCGGGCCCGCACGACGTGGTCGGCTGGCCGACATTCCGCGACTGGCCGCGCTGGGATTCCCTGACCCACGAGCAGACCTACTACCGCTGGATCGAGCGGGCCTGGCGGTCGGGGCTGCGCATGATCCAGAACTACTACGTCCAGAACCGGGTGCTGTGCGAGAACTATCCGCTACGCGACCAACCCTGCGACGAGATGGCCTCGATCCGCATCCAGCACCGCATGCTCCTCGGGTTGCAGGACTATATCGACGCGCAGGCCGGTGGACGGGGACGTGGCTTCCTGCGCATCGTCTCGACCGCCGCCGATGCCCGCCGGGTCATCGCGGCGGGCAAGCTGGCGGTGACGCTGGGCATCGAGGTGTCCGAACCGTTCGGCTGCCGCTCGGTCGCCGGCCGGCCGCAGTGTGACCGCGCCGCCATCGATCGTGGTCTCGACGAACTCCGCGGCATGGGTATTCGACAGGTGATCCTGACCCACAAGTTCGACAACGCACTCGGCGGAACACGATTCGACCAGGGCGCGACCGGCGTCGCGGTGAACGCCGGACAGGAACTGGCAACCGGTCACCCCTGGACCGTCGAACGGTGCCGGACGCATCAGCACGACAATCCGGTGGTCGGGTACCCGAGCGACGTGTGCAACGTGCACGGTCTGACGATGCTGGGTGAGTACACGGTCCGCGCAATTGTGGCCCGCCGCATGGTGATCGACGTCGACCACCTCAGCGTCAAGTCCGCGACGCGAGTGCTCGACATCGTGGGCAGCAGGCACTACCCCGGGGTCGTGTCGTCACACACCTGGACCGACAAGACCAACTACCGACGCATCCTCACCGACGGCGGCATCGTCGGCCTGTTCGCCACACCGGCGCAGGCAGATCCCGGCGAAGTGGGCAGACACGGCGACATGCCGCCGGACTTCATCTCGGCGTGGCGAACCCTCCGGGCCCAACGCGATCCGCGGTTCTTCTTCGGCGTCGGCTTCGGCCCCGACATGGGCGGGTTGGGCAAACAGGCGCACCCCCGCCCGTCGGCGAAATACAACCCCGTCCGCTACCCGTTCACCGCTGCCGACGGCACCACCCGGATCCATCGGCAGGTGTCCGGAGTTCGCGTGTTCGACGTCAATCGCGACGGAACCGCACACTACGGACTCCTGCCTGATTGGATCGAAAGCCTACGGGTCCAGGCCGGGCCGGACGGTCGGATGTTGGTGGCGGATCTGTTCCGGGCCGCCGAAGCCTACGTACGGATGTGGGAGCGTGTGGAGAGCTATCGATGACCGTGACGACTGATCGTCGCCTGACCCGGTCGGTGGTCGCGTCGTACGCGGCCGGCAGCGTCGGCACCGGCGGCTTCGGTGTTCTGCCGGGTCTGGTCCTCGCCTATTACCTCACCGACACCCTGGCGGTTCCCGCCGTGCTTGCGTCGGTGGTGGTGCTGATCCCCAAGATCATCGACGTCGTCATCAACCCGATCATCGGTTCGCGCAGCGACCGCGCCCTGGCCCGGACCGGTGGTCGTGCCACCGGGATGGTGGTCGGCGCCCTCGCAATCGCGCCGCTGTTCGTCCTCACGTTCTCGACGCCGACCGGTTGGCCGGTGGCCGCCGCCGCGACGTGGGTTCTCTTCTTCTTCGCCTGTAGCGCAGTGGCCTACAGCCTCTTTCAGGTTCCATACGTCGCGCTGCCCACCGAACTCACCGCCGACTACCACGAGCGCACGCGCCTTGTCGCCACGCGCATCGTGGTGCTCGCCATCACCATCCTGGTGGTCGGTGCCGGCGGCCCGGCGATTCGCGACGTCGTCGGCGGTTCCGCCGGATACGTGGCGATGGCGGTGGCCGCTGCGGTCGTCATCACCGGCGGCATGCTCATCGCCTCATTCGGCGCCGCCCGCCGAGCAGATGCTCCACCGCCGACGTCGGACCCGGAATCCGTGAGCGGCTATCGCGACGCCATCGCCGCCCTGAACCTGACCCCACGGTTTCGGAATCTGCTCGCGGTCTACGTGGTTCAGGCCTTGGCCAGCGCAGTGATGCTGGCAGGCGCCCAGTACGTGGCGACCTACACCTTCGACGACTCGGGAATGCTCACACTGTTCTTCGTCGCACTCGTCGCACCGGCGATCGTGGTGATGCCGCTGTGGTATCGGTTCGGTCGCCACCGCGGCAAGGAAACCGGGCTGGCGGCGGCCTCGGCACTGTTCGTCCTCGGCGCGGCGGGAGCGGTGGTCGCTGTGTGGAGCCCCGGGTGGTGGGTGTTTGTCGCCGTCGGCGTCGCTGGTGTCGGGTATGCAGGCATGCAGACGTTTCCGCTGGCGATGCTCCCCGACGTGATCGACGAACACACCGAACGCGTCGGCACCGATCGTGGCGGCGCGCTCTCGGGTCTCTGGACGGCCTGTGAAACAGTCGGTCTCGCGCTGGGACCGGCCGTGTATCTGATCATCCTGGGGCTGACCGGCTTTGCGTCGTCATCCGGTGACGAGACACCCGATCAGCCCGACACCGCACTCGTCGGGGTAGTAGTCGGATTCACCGTGGTGCCGGCCATCCTGGTCGCCTCGACATTCCTGCTGATGCGCGGGCTGAGAACCGATCGGGAACAGGCATGACGCGCGACGAGCAACCCGGTCTGCCCGCCGAGGAGATCCTCCGGAGGCTCGCTGCCCTGCGTGCGGCCGACGCCCCGACCCACGGCGGTCGAGTTCTCTCCTACGTGTACGACTCGGGCCGCGCGGAGCTCGACGCTCTGGCGGCCGCGGCCATCGCGCGAGTGCAGCCGGTCAACGGTCTCGATCCCACCGTCTTCACCTCGGTCGCAGCGATGGAGCGGGACCTGATCTCGTTCGGACGCACGGTGTTCCACGCCCCGGATGCGGTGGGCACGCTCACGTCGGGCGGTACCGAGAGCTGCATTCTCGCGGTCAAGGCGGCCCGCGATCATGCGGGTGTAGCGCCCGGCGCCGGGTCGATGGTGGTCCCCACCACCGCACATGCGGCCTTCCTCAAGGCAGCCAAACTACTCGGGGTTCGGGCCATCCGCCTCAGCGTCGACCCCGAAACCACCACACCGACACCGGAATCCGTGGCCGCAGCGGTGTGCGAGGACACCTTTCTCCTCGTGGCGTCGGCCCCGAACTATCCGACGGGCGCCCTCGACCCGACCGCCGCTTTCGGTCGAGTCGCGCTCGATCGCGGTATCGCACTGCATGTCGATGCCTGCCTGGGCGGCTTCGCACTGCCGTGGTGGGGTTCGGACACCGAGCCCTGGGACTTCCGAGTACCCGGTGTGACGAGCCTGTCGGCCGACCTCCACAAATACGGCTACACCCCGAAAGGTGCGTCGCTTCTTCTCCATTCGGATCGAGACCGCCACCGGGCGCAGTACTTCGCGACGACCGACTGGCCGGGCTACCCGGTGGTGAATCCGACTCTGCTCGGCTCCCGCTCGGCGTCCGGTGTGGCGTCGTCGTGGGCCATCACCGGCCACCTCGGTGTCAATGGGTTCGCGTCGCTTGTGGCCACCACCCGTCTGGTCGCCGACCGGCTTCGGACGGTGATCGACGAGATCGACGGCCTGCGCGTGGTCGCGTCGCCCGTGGGGCCGGTGTTCGCGGTCGCGGCCGATCCCGATTCTGAACACCCCGTGGACCCCCATCGATGGGCGACCGCAGTCGACCGGCGCGGCTTCACCTTGCAGATGCAGCCGGGCTTCACCCAGCCCGA
This sequence comes from Gordonia sp. NPDC003585, assembly GCF_040610755.1. NCBI lineage: Bacteria > Bacillati > Actinomycetota > Actinomycetes > Mycobacteriales > Gordoniaceae > Gordonia > Gordonia sp. NPDC003585. Next base: position 9,829 of record NZ_JBEXMX010000091.1, read on the forward strand.
CGGCTCGTCGCTTCCGCCCACCACGCACCTCACGATCACACCCGTGACCGCAACTGTCGCAGACGAACTCGTTCTCGCATGCCGCAACGCCGCCGACGACGTTCGCGGACTGCGCGCCGCCAGTCCCCCACCCGCACTGGCCGATCTCGCGCACGCTTTCGACAGCGGCGCGGTGAGCGTCGACGATGTCGTCGGGCTGCCCAGCGCCGCCGTGCAGCAGGCGCTGATCGGGGCCGGCATCGATCCGCACGATCCCGACGGCGAATTGGACATGGCCGCCATCATCGCGGCGGTTCAGGCGCTCCCACGGCCGGTGACCGCGACGATGCTCACCGAGTTCCTGGCCGAGTTCACCAACCCGTGAGGCCGGGGACTGCAACTAACTCGACGCTGCCCACTCGATGACGGCGTCGGCTGTCCAGGTCGTCACGATCCGGTTGGCCGCGATTCCGAACTGTTCGGCCCGTTGTGCGCCGAACGCCTTGAACTCGAGTTGACCGGGCGCGTGCGCATCGGAGTCGATGGCGAACAGGCACCCGATGTCACGGGCCAGTTCGATCAGCTCGTCGGGCGGGTCGACCCGCTCCGGACGCGAGTTGATCTCCACCGCGGTCCCGTGCTCGGCGCAGGCCTCGAACACCTGCCGGGCGTCGAACTCCGACGGCGCACGCCGACCGCGGCCGCCGAGTACGCGTCGCCCAGTGCAATGACCCAAGACGTTGACTCGCGGATTGCTGACGGCCGCCGTCATCCGCGCGGTCATCGGCGCTGCGTCCATCTTGAGTTTGGAGTGCACCGACGCGGTGACGATGTCGAGCCGAGCCAGCAGTTCCTCCGACTGGTCGAGGGAACCGTCGTCAAGGATGTCGACTTCGATTCCGCTGAGGATGCGCAGGCCGTCCGATCGTGTGGTGTTGATCGTGTCGATGTCGGCGATCTGTTGCTCGAGCCGCTCGGCGCTGAGCCCGTTGGCGACGGTCAACCGCGGTGAGTGGTCCGTGATCGCCAACCAGTCCTGGCCGAATGCCTGTGCCGCATCAGCCATTTCGGACAGGGGTGCCCCACCGTCGCTCCAGTTCGTATGCGCATGTAGATCACCGCGGAGTGCGTCGAAGAGCGCGGCGGCGTCGTCGGTGAGTTCGGTGTGGGCCGACTGCAGGGAAGCGAGATAGTCGGGAACCGCACCGTTGACCGCCTGCGTGATGACGGCTGCGGTGGTGTTTCCGATGCCCCGCACATTCGTCAGTCCGCCAGTGCGGGCGGCGTGAGACAGTCCGTCGATCCCGGCCGCCGCCACCGCGGCTCGGCGAAACGCCTCGACGCGGTAGGTGCTCTCCCGAGTACGTTCGAGAAGCCACGCAATCCGGGTCAAGGCGACCACCGGATCGACCGGGGCGACGAGCGGGTCGAGCGAGTGCATCGTCAGTTGTCGGCGTTGCCGGAGGTCGCATCGTCCCCGTCGTTGTTGGCCGACTCGTACCGCTGCCGCAGGCGGTCCCGCACGTCGTCGGCGGAGTACGAGTTGCGTTGCCGCTGATCGCGCGCCACCAACACACCTCCGGTCGTGACGCCGACCGCGCCGGCCAGACCGAGCCATTTCCACACGTTGCGCATATGCCCGAGGATAGTCCGTGGATTACCCTGCATCCGTGCACCCACGCAGCGCAGACGCAGGCATCTCGCTCGACGAGGCCCTCGACGCCACCCGCACCGGCGACATCTGGCTCTTCCGCGGTCATTCGGGACCCGACCGAGCGATCCGCACGCTCACCAACTCGCCGGTGAACCATGTCGCGATGACCGTCGGCCTCGACGACCTACCACCGCTGCTGTGGCACGCCGAACTCGGCGACAAACTCACCGACGTGTGGACCGGCTCCAACCATCGTGGCGTCCAACTCCACGACGCCCGGGAAGCGGTGGAACAGTGGATGATCCGGTACGAGCAGAGCTGCTGGATTCGACAACTCACCCCGGACGTGACAGCCGAGCAAGAGGACATCCTGTTGCGGGTCATCGCCCGACTCGACGGCACACCCTTCCCCACCACCGCGCGCCTTGCCGGCCGCTGGCTCCGGGGCCGCATCCCCACGAGCGTCGACATGGTTCGCGGCATCCCCTACCTCGACCGCAAGGCCCGCGAACGGCGTGCACGGCGACACGACGAGGAGCACAAGGAGACCGTGGGACTGGAAGCCGCCTATTGCGCAGAGGTCGTCGCGATCACCTACTCCGACATGGGTCTCGTCGACGCGTCGAAGGATTCGAACTGGTTCGACCCCGGCCGGTTCTGGAGTGGCGACCGGCTTCCGCTGACCACACCCTTCCATCTCGGCGACGAAGTGGCTGTGCACCTCTGACCTGTTCGATACCGGGATTCGTTGTCGCGCAGTCGAAGCCATCGCTATCCCGGCGTGTTGGTCCGCTGGTGCGGCCATGCTGGGTTCAGAGATAGGTGGCTTCGACTGCGCGGCAACGGTTTCCCGTGGCGTCGCGCTTCACACTATGAAGTTCTCAAGGTACGGGTGCGGTCCCGACCGGGGTCGGGTGCGAAAGGTGCTACGCGGTTGGCTGGTTCAGGTTGGTGGGTTCAGGCGGCGTTGTCCAGGCGCATGGTGCGTCGGTTGTAGGCCGGTAGTGGTCTCCTTCCCGGATCGACGGAGGCCGGCGGGATCAGCCAGGGGTGGCGGTCAGCCCCGAGGACGACGTCCCACCCGTTGTGGTGCACATCGGTGTGGCAGGACGGGCACAGCAGACACCCGTTGTCCAGGACGGTTCTGCCGCCGTCGGCGTGATGTTTGATGTGGTGTGCGTGGGCCCAGGACGCCGGCGCGCCGCATTTGATGCAGCACCCTCCGTCACGCACGATCAACGCTCGACGCAGGTGTGGTGGGAACAGGCGTAGGTTGTCGGTCATCGCCACCGGCACCCCGTCCTTGTCGACGGTGATCGCGGTGACCACCGCGTCACAGGTCAACAACCGGGCGGTGTCCAGGGTGACGGGTCCGGTGAACGCCATCGACGCCAGATCCGGGTTGTCCGCCGGCAACGTGAGCAGCACTTGATGTTTCGGCATGCCCACCAACCCGTCATCCACGTGGGCGGCGGCATCAAGGATGCGTTCCAACGCTTCGGAGCGGCGACGCCCGGGCGAGCGGGCATCCGGAGAGCCGTCGGGTTCGGGACGAGGTGCGGCCAGGGCGTCGATCATGGTGTGCAGTTTCTCCCCGATCACCGCATCCACATCGCCACGCACCACAACCCGGCCGTCACCATCGGTGGTCACATCGAAGGTGTTGATGTCGCGGTCATCGCGGGCAGGCACCGCAGCAGGAGCATCGTCGGCGACCCGGTTGCCTAGGGTGCGGGCACGGCGGTCGATGTCGGCGGGAGTGGCGCCGGAGAAGGCTTGGGCCAGAAGATCGGTCACACAGGTTTGACGCTGCGACTCCGACAGCGGTTCCCTCGCCCGCGTCGCGACATGAGAAAGTCCCCGGGCGATCGCGTCGGCGTGCTCACCGGAGAGCGTGCCGTCAGCGGTGTGACCAGCCAATCGTGGTGTACCGGCCAGAGCAACACCGACACGCAGCAACCGGGTGGCGACCGCGGGCGCGCACCCCATGACGATCAACAGTTCGCGGGTGGTGCGGCCCTGCTTCGTCGCGAGCCCCAACCGCTCCACGGCCCCAGCAAGGACTGCGGCGTGGTGGTCGACCATGTTCCGTAGCCGCAGCAGCGCCGACAGGGCCTCGTGCACCTCGCGGGCAGTGTCCGGAGGAGCGAACGCGGCGAGCTGGTCGCAAAGGTGTTCGATGTGGGGCATGCGTCCAGAATACTCGAACATGTATGCGAGTCAAGGACTATTTTCGCAGGTCAGAGACCCGACACTAGTGTTACTGGTGGTGCGAAGAGAGCCCGGAAAGATGCGCAGGAGTCACAGCCGTATCAGAAATTCAAGGGTGGTTGATGGTTGAGGTTAGGGACATTGTCAGCTTGCCAGGTGGTTTCGACACGACGCCTCGCCCTTGGGGGCTCGGTGTCGGCTCAACCAGCGGGGGGTGGGCACCGTGTCGAGATCAACCAGCGGGGGATGGGCACCGTGTCGAGATCCGCCGGATCGAGCCGGTACCGAGCGGAGCGAGGCACCGTGTCGAGATCCGCCGGATCGAGCCGGTACCGAGCGGAGCGAGGCACCGTGTCGAGATCACCAGCGATGGCCCTACGCCATCGTCGCCTCGACCTCGTCGCGGCTGAGTTCCGGGTCGGTGCCGAGAACGTAACTGGGAACCGTGTGCGGCACGGTGGTTCCGCCTTGAACCCGGCGACGTGACGCGGCAAACTCGGGCGCCTCCCCCATGCTGGCGTGCAGTCCGTTGATGGCACTCCAGACCGCGCTGCGACGCGCACGCCGTTCGACCGGATTCGGCGGGCGGTACTGCACAAACTGCGCCGCCCACGTGGGCATGGTGTCGCGGACGGCCCAATCCACCGCCGCCTGAGCAGGATTCGTGAGATTGGTGCCGGTCGCCATCGCACTGCCGTGGGTCAGTGCCAGACGCGGGAGATACTCTTCCAGGCAGGCCAGAGTCTCTGCCTTGGTGGTGGGCAGATCGGTACCCCCGAGCGCGTGCCCGACGCGGACGAACTCGCCGTAGTATCGGTCCAGATCGTCGCCACGTAGAGGTCGAGGGTGGTAGATCTCGTGCGCGGTGGCAATTCCCCAGACAACGGTCGCGTAGTTCCACCGCAGCCAGAGCGGATCGTCGGCGTCGTACGGAAGCCCATCTGGCCGAACACCTTTGATGGTGTGATGCATGGCCCGGACGGTTCGGGCAAGACGCTCGGCCGTATCCGTCGTGCCGTAAGCGGTACCGATGAAGAAGGCCAACGAATGCCCTAACCGGATGTTGGCTCCGGCCTGGTCGATCCGGCCCATCGTCGACGTCTGCGACGACTTCTCCACGAGCCGGGAATGATGCATGCCCATCCAGAAGATACTCGGGTCGAGCCGCTCCATGTACGACGCGCACTGCAGTCCGAAAATCAGTGCGGGCGTGTGGGAATGGACATACCACGTGGCACTGTCGGGACCGAACCAGCCCGGGTCGCCGACCGGATCGTCAAAACTCATACCGCGGAAGAACTTGGACTTCACGTTCTCGTCGAACTTCTCGTTGAGCCACTTGCCGATGTACTGATGCGGCAACGCGAACGGCACACGCACCGAGGGCAGCGGCACAGATGGCAGCGGAACGGACGGCAACGACACTGAGGGCAACGACACTGAGGGCACGGACACAACAACCACCCACCTTCTGGTAACAGGTGTGCCCAGAATAACCTTTTGGGTACACCTGTGACCAGACCTTCTTCATAACGATCTGCCGCGCGTATGCTGGTGCGATGTCCAGCCCCACCAGGTGGGCCGGCGTCCGGATGGCGGATCGTCGTGCCGAACGCCGTGAGCAGCTCGTCGCAGCCGCTTTCGACCTGTTCGGATCCGCGGGCGAAGGTGCCCTTTCGGTCCGTTCGGTGTGTCGCGCATGTGGATTCAACAGCCGCTACTTCTACGAGAGCTTCGCCGACACCGACGAACTCCTCGGTGCGGTCTACGATCGCACCGAGGCCGAACTCGCCACGACGATCGAGGGCAAACTCGCTGGGTGCGACGATTCGGTTCGCGCCCGCACTCGCCTCGGCATCCGTTCAGTGCTCGAATTCGGCTCCGCAGATCCGCGTCGTGGGCGCGTCCTGTTCACCGAGGCGCGCGCTAATCCCGTACTCGCCCAGCGTCGGGCCGCGACCCAGGAACTGCTGCGCGAACTCGCCGTCGCGGAGAACCAGATGCACGAGCCCGACGCCACCACCAATGGTGTTCGCGCGGCGATGTTCACCGGTGCGATGGCCGAACTCGCGCAACAATGGCTGACCGGAGGCCTCGGCACTGACCTCGATGCTGTGGTCGATGTCGCGGTGAACTTGATGCTCTCCTGACCGACCAGACTCAGACAGTCTGGCCGCGGACCCGGGCCAACCTGCGCACACCCTCGGGTCCCACTCCGCGGTCAAGCGCGATGATCATTGCGGCACAGCCGATCCCGGATAGCACGAGACTCGCAGCGAACAGCACCGGATACCCGAACGAGTCACCCACCAGTCCGCCGGCCACACCTGCGATCCCCTGGACGACGACCACGGCGCACGCGAGCAAGGTGTAGTCGCTACCGGCGTGATCGCGCTCGGCGGCATCCATCATCACTGTGAACACGGCGACCGTCGCTGCGCCACCGAGAATGTGCTCGGCCAGGCTTGCCGACACGATCAGCGAAAAGCCGCCGACCCCTGTCGCGGCGAGCAAGTACAGGCCGAGACTCGCCGTTTGCGCCACCCCACCGATCAGCAGTGCGTTGCGACGACCGAACCGAAAGGCCAACCACCCACCGAGAGTTGCGCCGCCCAGCGCACCAAGCGACGACAAGGCGCCCTTGATCAGCGCGATCTGGGCGTCCGACAGCCCCTCGTCGACCATGAACGGCCCGACCACGGCCGAGCCCATCGAGTCGCCGAATTTGAAGCCCCCGATCAGCAGGATCAGTGCGAGCATCCCGGGGCGGCGCAGCCGACGCCACCAGGAGACGCCCGACGCAGCGGGCGTCGACGTCGGGGCAGCGGACCCCCGGATCGACGTCAGCCCGCGCAGCCACCACACCGGGATCGTGGCCGCCAGCAACAGAACCGCCATCGCGACGAAGAGCAATCGCCACCCGGCGATCGAGAACAGCCAGAGCAGGCCGCCGCCGCCTACGATCATGCCGATCCGGTAGGCGCCGACCTGAATTCCGTTGCCGAGACCGCGTTGTCGTGCGGTCAGCAGTTGCACGGCCAGTCCGTCGGTCGCGATGTCCTGGGTGGCCGACAACAGGTTGATGACCGCGATCCCGACCAGCAGCCAGGTCAACGTCGACGACAGGTCGAGGCACGCCAGACCCAGCGCGACGACGACAGACGCAAACTGGAGTGCCAGCAACCATTGGCGCCGCGTCCCGTATCGGTCCACGAATGGCGCCCAGATGAACTTGAGGGCCCACGGCGCGAACAGCAACCCGGTAGCGCTGATCTCGGTGAGCGAGTAGCCCGATCGGCGCAGCACCACGGGCACCGTGCCGGTGAAGAATCCGTACGGCAGACCCTGCGCGAAGTACAGCGCCGACAGCGCCACCACGGTCCCGGCGGCGATCGTGCCATTGGCCCGAGGCGAACTCATGCCGACATGGTGGCAGACCGGACGGTGTGACGGCGGAGCGGATCAGTGGTGACCGTGATGACCCGGTCCGTGCATGGGCATCTCGGGGCCCCCGCGACCACCCGAACCCACCACGCGGATGCGCTGCATCATCTCGTTGTCCTCGTGATCGGTGAGGTGGCAGTGCCAGACGTAGCCCTGCAGCTTCTCACCGTTGAGGCCGGTGAAGACCGCGTCGGGGTCGAAGCCGAGCTCGGCCTTGGTCGGCCACCGCACGACGATCCGCGTGACCTGATTGGGCGGGCACCGCACGGTGTCCTTCCACCCGAACTCGTATGGCGCGGGCGCGAACATCCGACTCGTCAGATAGCGCTTCGGATCAGGCGTCCATCGTTTCCCGAACAGCGGGGGCGGATTCTCTGCCAGGTAGCGCACCTTGTCGAAGTCCCATCGCCCGACGACCCGGAACTGGACAAGATGCAGATGCATCGCGTGTGACTGCATGGTCGCGTCCGCGTTCACCAGATCCCAGCACTCGGTGGCGCCCTGCTCGGCGTGTTCGAAGTCGTTTGTATGGAACGGAACATTGTTGAGATTCATTGTGAGCACACTCAGCCACGACAACTGCTGCGGGTTCAGTGTCACATTCAGGGTGGCGACGCGATGCCGGTCGTGCCCGGCGTGACGCCTCGGCAATGCGGCGGGCTGGTTGCGCGCACCCCTGAGGCGTTCGGGAATCCGCCGATACCGGCCACGTGCGGAGCCGACGTCGAAGCGCACCACTGATCGGATCAGCTTGGCGCCATTGACCTGTCCGGCCCACGAGATCTGCATGGTGTTGATCAACTGCACCCGCTCGCCGGGTGCACGATCGCTGAAATCGATCAGGATGTCGTAACGTTCGGCAGCGCCGACATTCAACGCCGACACCAGCACCGGCGCGTCGAGCAGACCACCGTCGCTCCCGATCACCCAGAACGGCGAGCCGTCGGACAGGGCGAGCCGATAGTCGTTGAGTTGGCTGGCGCTGAGTATCCGGAAGCGGTAGACACCGCGGTCGACCGACATCTTGGGCCACGCCTTGCCGTTCACCACCATCGTGTCCCCGGCCATCCCACCCGACCAATGGCCCGCCATGACGGTCGGAGTGTTGTCGTAGCGGAGCTGGCCGTTCGGGTAGAAGAGCTTGTCGCACATGATGAGTGCGGTCTCGTAGTCGCCGGCGGGCAGGCCGAGAGGGTTGTCGGGTTCGCCGGTGTCCCACTCGTCACGGACGTGGTAGTGCGCGGTCAGCCCAGCATAGACGGACAGCCGCGTCGTACCCATCGAATGGTCGTGGTACCACAGGGGCGCCGCGTGTGGCGGGTTCGTGAAGCGGTAGGTGACCGACCGCCCGAGCCGGAACGGCGACGTCGGAAAACCGTCCTCGGCAGGATGGTTGGGCGCGCCGTGCAGGTGGATGACCAGCGGCGGCCGATGCCGATCCATCTCCGAGACCCCATGCAGGCTGGGGTCGACGTCGACGGCCATGGGGTGGGTACGCATCTGGTTGACGAAGGTGATCTGGGGCTGCTCCCCCGCCATCGTCTCGATCGTCGGGCCGTGGTGCGACAGCCCGCCGAACCCGACGCTGGGCGCGGGGTCGAGGTCCCGATGGAAACGGTGCAACGCTCCCGCGGCCACCAGACGTCGTGGTGCCTTGATCAGTGGCAGCCGCGGCAGTTCATCGACGAACTTGGCGAGCGGCGGCGAGTGATAACTGAAGAAGGGGATGCCGGGAACGCTCGGCTGCTCGTGGTTGAGCGGCGGTGAATACGGTTGCGGTGCAGCAGATGCCGCACCTGGAGCGAAGGCGAACGCACCCGCCGCCCCAGCCACCTGCAGAAATGTACGTCGCCCGAGAACGCCGCCGCCGCAATGATCTGGCATTCCGCCGGCTTCCTCGTTGACCATTCGGCCACCACCCCCGTGCGTCGTGAACTCGTCGTCGGGCTGAGTGTAGGCAGACTTTCTGGTTCTGTTTTCAGTTTCAGCAATTTTGCGGTCAGCGCTGACTGTCGAGCAGTATGCCGGCGATCCGTTCGAGTCCCGCCTGGTCGGCGTCGTCAAACCTGGCGGGAACCGGACTGTCGAGGTCGAAGACACCGATCAGATCGCCGTTCTTGATCAGTGGTACCACCAGTTCGGACCGGCTCGCCGCATCGCAGGCGATGTGGTCGGGCACGGCGTGGACGTCGTCGACCCGCTGCGTGACTCCCGACCGCGCAGCAGCCCCGCACACACCTCGATCGAGCGGGATGCGCACGCAGGCCGGTTTCCCCTGGAATGGACCGACCACCAACTCCTCGCCGTCGAAGAGGTAGAAGCCCACCCAGTTGAGTTGCGGCAGCGAATGAAAGACCAGGGCCGATAGGTTCGATGCGTTGGCGATGAGGTCGGACTCCCCGGCCACAAGGGATCGCGCGGCGTCGACGAGTTCGTCGTATCGCTGGGTCGCCGATCCGGTCGGTGCGGGGATCTCGAAGCTCATGTGGTCGGAGTATTCACGGCGGCCAAGGTCACGTCAATGCTCGCGGTGTCTTGTGATCCAGGCGCGAAGAACCCTCACATACCTTGCGTGACAACCGCATCGAGGAGGTCGATGACTCCCTGCTCGCCTGTCCGGTGGACGCCGCCTCCCCGTGTCCACACCCACAGGGCCAGGTCGGCAACCGGGGCACCGACCGACGCCGCGGGACGACCGCCGCCGGCGCGCAC
>NZ_JBEXMX010000092.1:0-19768 GCF_040610755.1 Gordonia sp. NPDC003585
TCCGCCCCCCCCCCGCGCCCCCGCCGCCACCGCCCACGCCGCCCACCCCCCGGCCGCGGGCGATGCCGTCGGCCACCGTGGTGATCGCCTGCAGGCCGGTGCCGCACGCCTGCTGGATGTCGAAGGCAGGCGTGTAGGGCGAGAGTGCCGAACCGAGCACCGACTCGCGGATGAGATTGAAATCACGCGCGTGCTTGAGCACCGCACCGCCCGCGACCATGCCGAGCTGCTCGCCCTGCAGGTTGAACCGGCTGACCAGGCCGTCGAGAGCTGCGGTGAACATCTCCTGATTGCTGACCTTGGCGTATGCCTTGTCCTGCCGGGCGAACGGGATGCGGTTGCCGCCGAGGATCGCAACCGGCCGCTGCGAACGGGTCTTGGGTGTGTAAGCCACTTCGAACTCCCAGGGTGGTGTTTGGTATCTATAGCGTATTCTTACTCTTGAGTAAGTTCGTTGTCGAACGCCGCTCACCCGAGCGCGCTCGTCGCAACACCCCATGCTGCACCGCAGCGTCCCGCGCCGCCGAGCCAAATCAGAGGAGATTCACGTGGCCGCCAACGGAAACACTGGCCTGTATTCGAGCTTCGTCCACTCCGGACCGGGTGCCTTCATCGCCAAACAGGCTGGTCTGCCGGTTCCGCCGGCGCTGCGCCGGTTCAAGGCATCGGAGCCCGCACTGGCCGGACCGGTGATCCTCGGCGGTGCCGGCCGGCTCGTCGAACCGCTGCGCGAGATGCTCACCACACCGGACTACACGCTGATCCAGAACGCCACCACCGGCCGTAGTGCCGACAAGTACGGCGGCCTGGTCTTCGACGCGACCGGCATCACCTCCCCCGCCGATCTGCGCCAGCTGTACGAGTTCTTCCAGCCCCTCATGCGCTCGACCGCGCCGTGCGCACGGTTCGTCGTCATCGGCACCACCCCGGAACTCGTCACCAGCCCCGACGAGCGGGTCGCACAGCGCGCGCTCGAAGGCTTCACCCGCTCGCTGGGCAAGGAACTCCTAAAAGGTTCGACCGTCCAGCTCGTCTACGTCTCCCCCGACGCCAAGACCGGTCTCACCGGCCTGGAGTCGACGCTGCGGTTCGTCCTGTCGGCCAAGTCGGCGTTCGTCGACGCACAGGTGATCCGGGTGGGTGCCGGCGACGCCGTCGCCCCCGACTGGGACAGGCCGCTCGAGGGCAAGGTCGCCGTGGTGACCGGCGCGGCCCGCGGCATCGGCGCAACCATCGCCGAGGTTCTCTCGCGCGACGGCGCGCACGTCATCTGCGCTGATATCCCGGCCGCCGGTGAGGCACTCGCCGACACCGCCAACAAGGTCGGTGGGACCTCCTTCCCGCTCGACGTGAGCGCCCCCGACGCCGGCGCGAAGCTGGCCGAGCATGCCCTGGAGCGTCACGGCGGCATCGACATCATCGTCAACAACGCCGGCATCACCCGCGACAAGCTGCTCGCCAACATGGACGCCGACCGCTGGAACGCGGTGATCTCGGTGAACCTGATCGCTCCCCAGCAACTCGTCAGCGCCCTCGTCGAGAAGGACGCCATCCGTGCCGGTGGCGCCGTTGTGGACGTGTCGTCGATCGCCGGCATCGCGGGCAACCGCGGCCAGACCAACTACGGCGCGTCCAAGGCCGGTGTGATCGGACTGGTCGACGCCTACGCTCCGCTGTTGGCCGAAAAGGGCATCACCATCAATGCGGTGGCACCCGGCTTCATCGAGACCAAGATGACCGCCGCCATCCCGCTGGCCACTCGCGAAGCCGGCCGTCTGATGAGCTCGCTGCAGCAGGGCGGGCAGACCGTCGACGTCGCCGAGACCGTCGCCTACTTCGCCAATCCGGCGTCGAATGCGGTGACCGGCAACGTCGTCCGCGTGTGCGGCCAGGGGTTCCTGGGTGCCTGATGTCGAAGACCATCACACTCTCGCAATCCCCGAGCACCGGCGAGGTCTACGGCAAGGCCATCACCGGACTGCTGCCGGTGATCGGTAAGCCGGCCAAGGTCGCCCCCGACGCATCGGTCCCCGACACGCACTATCGGCTCGCCGACGTCCGCGTCGATCCCGATGCGCTGCAAGCATATTGCCGGGCCACCGGGCAGCGGTTCTCCTCGACCCTGCCGCTGACGTACCCCTTCGTGCTGCAGTTCCCGCTCGTCATGAAGCTCATGACCTCGGCCGAATTCCCTTTCGGTGCAGTCGGTTCGGTGCACATGACGAACACCATCGAGCGTCGTCGGCCGATCGGCGTCGACGAGCCGCTGACGATCGTCACGCACGCCGAAAACCTCCGCGAACACCGAAAGGGCCTGCTGGTCGACGTCATCAGTGAGATCAGCGTCGGCACCGAGCCGGTCACGACGCAGACGGCGACGTTCCTCAAGCAGCAGCGGACCAGCTTGTCGGATCAACCGCGCGGGCCGGAGCCGAAGGCCGCGACGCCACCGCCGCCGGACTCGATCCTGGCGGTGGATCTCGGACGCATCCGCGAGTACGCCGCGGCGTCGGGCGACCGCAACCCGATCCACATGGGCAACCTGCCTGCCAAGGCGTTCGGCTTCCCGAAGGCGATCGCCCACGGAATGTGGAGTGCCGCAGCGGCAATCGCAAACGTCGAAGCACAGTTGCCCGGCGAGGTCACCTACGACGTCCGGTTCGGAAAGCCGATCCTGTTGCCCGCCAAGGTGAATCTCTACACGCGGCGCATCGACGGTCCCGGCGCCGGGAGCGGAGCGAGCGGGCCAATTGTTACCGGGAATTTCGACATCTCGATTCGCGACCGGCGCAAGGGTTTTCCGCACCTGACGGCAACGACGCGGGGGAGCTGAGCTGGAAGCCCCCACCGCTGGCTGTGCGAGCCTGCGAGCCTCGAAGCCGCTGGCGAGATGACATTGCCGTCTCACCAGCCCTTCGAGGCTCGCTCCGCTCGCACCTCAGGGAGCGGGTGGGCGGCTCCGCGGGGGGGCTCAGGGAGCCCTCACGCCGAACGGTCGGTGCCGATGCCCTTCAGGCCGCGCCAGACGATGCCGACGAGGAGGTCGGTGGCGGTGTCGAGGTCGACGTCGCCCTCGGTGATCCGGTCGGCAACCGCCTCCGAGGCGCCGACGAGGGCGACCGCGGTGAGTTCGAAATCGATGTCGCTCGCACCCTCGACGGTGGTGCCGGCCTTGATGAGTTGGGTGACCATCTCGGTGACCCGCTGGCGGCTGTCGCTGACGATCTGGGCGAAGCTCGCCGTGCCGATCGCGACACGATAGAGCACCCGCCAGGACTGCCGGTGCTCGTGCACGAACCGCAGGAACTCCTTGATCACCGTCCGGGCCTGTTCGCGCTGCGACAGATTCGGGTCGAAGCCGACACTCATGGCGTCGATGAACAGTCCCGACTCGCGGGCGATGCACGCGCTGAACAGCTCTTCTTTGGAGCCGTAATACAGGTACAGCATCGGCTTGCTGATCTGCGCCTCGGACGCGATGGCGTCCATCGAGGTCTCGCGGAATCCGTTCTGCGCAAACACCTTCACCGCAGCATCCAGCATCTGCTGCTCACGTACCGCCCGGGGAAGTCGCTTGGTTCCGCCCGACATGACCACCTCCTGCGCAACGCGCCCCGACCACTGCTGACGCTATCCGACAATACCGAATAACTTACCGGAGAGTAAGTTATTGGCGGATTCAGCAGTTGACGACGCCCTTGGCCCGGAAGATGCGCAGCACCTTTGCGTTGAGCCGGGGAGGAGCCAGACGACCGGCCCGCACTGCACGCTCCAGGGTATCCAGAACCGACCCGACGCGGTCGGTCGACAGCCACAGCGCGACGTCGCCGCCGGCGAGGATGAACTTCTCGACCGCCTGCTCGATCGGGTACTGCGCACTGATGGCGGCCATCCCGGACAGGTCGTCGGAGAAGATCACGCCGTTGAACCGTGGGCCGTTGTAGCCGACGCCTGTGCGCAGCATCTGGATCGCCGGCCGGCTGATGCTCGCCGGCAGCCCGTTGGTCAGCCCCGGCACGATCAGGTGCCCGACCATGACCGCGGCATCGCCCGGATTCTGCAGCAGCGTGCGGTAGGGGACGAGGTCGCTGGTCTGCAGTTGCGACAGCGGCGGGGTCCGGACCACACCGAGATGTGAGTCGCCCGAGCCGTGCCCGTGACCAGGGAAATGCTTGTAGACGGGCGTGATCCCGGCCGCCTGCAGACCGGCCGCGTAGGCGCCCGCATACTTCGTCACGGTGGCCGGGTTGTTGCTGAACGAGCGGTCGCCGATCACCTCGTTGTCGGACTCGTCGCTGACGTCGACGACGGGTGCGAAGTCGACGGTGACCCCGAGGTTCCTGAGTTTGCGTCCGACCTCGGTCGCGATGGCCTTCACCTGCGCGGGGGTCTTCTTGGCCAGCTCGCGCGCCGACACCCCGTCGATGCCCAGCGACGACAGCCGCGACACCCGACCCCCCTCTTGGTCGACGGTCACCATCAGCGGGATCTTGGCGGTACGCGAGATCCGGGCGGCCGCGCCACTTTGGAGGATCGATTTGTCGGTCCAGCTGCCGACGAAGATGCCGCCGATCTGTTCGGAATTCACGATCGACTGTGCGTCCGCGGTACCGGTGACCCCGACCGTGATCAGCTGCGCCAGCTTCTGGCGCACCGTCATCGAGTTCAATTTGTCTGCGCCACAACCGGTTACCGGGGGAAGGCGAACGGGCACCACGGCCGACGAGGACGAGGAGGACGTCATCGCGTACGCCGACGTCGTGGTACTGCCAGCCCCGGGAGGGGTGTCGGTGGCGCACGCCGCAACGGCGACGCACGTCAGGACGAGGAGCCCGTGGGCGAGGAAACGAGGGATCGCGCGGCGGCGGCGAGTTGAACCCATGGCTCGAGTCTGGCATGTAACCTGGACGAATGGACGTGGGGTCCATTCCGAACAGGTCCGAGCCAGCCCCCGGTGGCGGTCAGACGGACCCTGGCACAGTGCCCGCCGAGGCCAACGGATCTCGAACTCACCAGGTTCTGATGATCGCCTACGACGGGTCGCCCAACGCCGACCGCGCCATCCGGTACGCCGGAACCTTCCTGCGCGCCGACACCGCATATGTCGTCACCGCCTGGCAGCCGGGCAGCATGTCACCCGCTCGCCTCTCGACCCTGTCCGGTGGCATGCAACCGTTCATCGACACCCAGCTCGACACCGGCGTCGACCAAGCACTCCAGTCCGAAGCGGAGAGCATCAACGCCCGCGGGGTGGAACTCGCCACCCAGTGCGGTCTCACCGCGCGGGGTTCGCTCGTCGAGGTCGAGTCGACGGTGTGGGGTGCGCTGGTTGCGGCGGCTGACGCGCTCGACGTCGACCTGCTGGTCACCGGCACCCGAGGCGCATCGGGTCTGAAGGCGCTGCTGCGCTCCAGCGTCGCCGAGCGCGTCCTCAAACACTGCTCCCGGCCGGTGTTCATCGTGCCCGCCAAGTGCGAGAAGCAACCGCCGGTCACGCTGTAGGCACACCACACCGGGTGATCACACAGCGCTGATGATCACTTTCAGCGCGTGTTCGTCGGCCGCATTCGCGAACGTGTCGTACGCCTCGTCGAACTGGTCGAAGCCGAACCGATGGGTGACGAAGCGTTCCGGCGCGATCGTCCCGTCGCGGGTCTGATCGAGCAGTTCCGGCGCGGTCGTCGCGTTGACGAGCCCGGTGGTGATGGTCAGGTTGTTGATCCAGTCACGTTCGATCGGGAACTCGACGCCCTCACCGTGCACGCCGACGTTCGCGACATGTCCACCGGGCCGCACACTCCCGAGTGCCGTGAGGAACGTCCCCGGCAATCCGACGGCCTCGATCGCGACGTCGGCCCCGAGGCCGTCTCGGCTCAAGCCCTTCAGTTGCTCGACGACGTCGCCGCCTGCGCCGACATCGATGGTGTCGGTGGCCCCGAACTCGCGGGCCTGTTCGAGCCGGAACTTGTTGCCGTCGACCGCGATCACCTTCGACGCTCCGACCGCCTTGGCGGTCATGACCGCGGCCAATCCGACCGGTCCGACGCCGACGATCGCGACCGTGTCCCCCTCCTTGACCGCGCCACTGAGCACACCGATCTCGTAGCCGGTGGGCAGGATGTCGCTGAGCATCGCACCCTGCTCCGGCGTCACACCGTCGGGCAGCGGGATGAGTCCGTTGTCGGCGAACGGGACGCGCACGTATTCGGCCTGGGTGCCGTCGATGAGGTGTCCGAAGATCCACCCGATGCCGCCGACGGTCTGGCAGTGCGACGTCAGCCCGGCCTTGCAGTAGTCGCAGGTACCGCACTTGGTGATGCACGAGATGATCACCCGGTCGCCGACCTTCACCTTCTCGCACCCCTCGCCGACCTCGGTGACCACGCCGACGCCCTCGTGACCGAGGATGCGACCGTCGGTCACCGCGGGCACGTCACCTTTGAGGATGTGCAAATCGGTTCCGCAGATCGTAGTGGTCTGGACCCGCACGATCGCGTCGGTCGGAGCGTCGAGCACGGGATCGGGCACCGTCTCCCAGCTCTTCTTCCCGGGTCCGTGGTACACCAGCGCCTTCATTGCCGCCTCCGCTCGGTCCCCCGATTCTCATTTACTGGGGTTCAATTCCCCCCGGGGGCGAACGCTAACCGCGGCTCACGGGTAGCGGTGTCTCATCCTGAGATCGGCGGCTGCTCGTCCTCGACGAGGATTGCCGCGCACAGCGTGCGAGCAGCTTCGAAGGGTCGTGGTGAAGCGACGACGCAACAGGTGCTCGTGTTTCTCCCATCTGCTCGCAATGCATCGCGCGCAGATGGGAGACATGCGAGCAGATGTCAGCAGCAACGCTGAGTGAGAGGTGTCTACGCGCGGGCAGCCGAGATGGTGTCCGAGGCGGCCGCCGAGGCTCGTCATCGGCGTGTCGCGATTTCAGAAACCGCGTGTCTGGTCAGAAACCCGAGGCGCACCAGCGGTTTCTGGCCACATAGGCGGTTTCTGGCGACAAGTGCGGTCGACGAGGTGGTCGCCAACCAAATGTCCTGATCTGTGGGGTCCATGACCTAGACGCCACGACGATCCGTCCGAAATCATGGACGTATGACCCGATCCGTGGTGGTGTTCGGATTCGACGGCGTGCAGCCCCTCGACATCACCGGGCCGGTCGACGTCTTCACCACCGCGTCGGTGGCGCTGCACGGTCAGGGATACCCCGACGAGGGATACACGGTGACCCTCGTGTCGGAGGGCGGGCAGCCGGTGTCGAGCGGGTTGGGACTCGAGTTCGTCGCCCATCCGTTGCCGGACGCCGGCGCTCCGATCGACACGCTGGTGTTACCCGGCGGCATGGGGGTCTTCGACGCCCGACGCCGTGCCGAGACGGCCGATTGGCTGCGCGGGGCCGCCGAGGGCGCGCGACGGGTGATCACCATCTGCACGGGTGCGTTCTTCGCCGCCGAGTGCGGCCTGCTCGACGGCGTGCGGGCAACCACGCACTGGTCGGCGGCCCAATTCCTCGCCGACGAGTACCCCGCCATCACCGTCGACGCGGATCCGATCTTCATCCGCAGTTCGGATCGGGTGTGGACCGCGGCCGGCGTCACCGCGGGGATCGACCTCGCGCTCGCCCTCGTCGAGGACGACCACGGCACCGAGATCGCCCAGATCGTTGCCCGGCACCTCGTGCTGCACCTGCGCAGGCCCGGCGGTCAGTCGCAGTTCGCCCCACCGATCTGGATGCCCCGGGCCAAGCGTCGGCCCATCCGCGACGTCCAGGAAGCGATCGAACACGATCCGGGAGCCCCGCACCGCATCGCCGACCTCGCGACCCGCGCGGCCATGAGTCCTCGCCACTTCACCCGGGTGTTCACCGACGAGGTGGGCGAGTCACCGGGCGCCTACGTCGAGCGCATCCGCACCGACACCGCGCGCCGTCATCTCGAGGAGTCCGACGACACGACCAGTGCGGTCGCCGCGCGCAGCGGATTCGGATCGGCGGAAACGATGCGACGGGTGTTCGTCCGACGCCTGGGTATCCCACCCGACCAGTACCGACGCACGTCCCGCACCGCATCCGCCGACAACCGAGCAGGAGTTGCCCCATGACCCAGATCGCCATCGTCGTCTATCCGCAGTTCACCGCACTGGATTTCGTCGGACCGTACGAGGTGCTGCGCGGCCTGCCCGACGCGGAGGTCCGGTTCGTGTGGCACGAACCGGGTCCGATCACGGCCGACTCGGGGGTTCTGGTGGTCGGCGCGACGCATTCGTTGTCCGAGACGCCGCACCCCGACATCGTGCTGGTGCCCGGCGGACCGGGGTTTGCACAGGCCGCACGGGACGAGCGCCTGCTGAGCTGGCTTCGTGAGGCGCACACAACCGCGACGTGGACGACGTCGGTGTGTACCGGATCGATCGTGTTGGCCGCGGCCGGCCTGCTCGAGGGCAAACGCGCGACCACCCACTGGTCGTCGCTGGCCGGCCTGTCGCTCTATGGCGTCACCGCGGTCTCCGATGAGCGCATCGTCCGCGCCGACGACGACAGTTCCATCGTCACCGCTGCCGGTGTGTCCGCGGGCATCGACTTGGCCTTGTGGCTGGTCGGTAAGGTGGCCGGCGACAACCGAGCGCGAGCGATCCAGCTGTTCATCGAGTACGACCCGCAGCCGCCCTACGACTCGGGCCATCGCAGCAAGGCATCGGCGTCGACGGTGGCTCGCACCACCGCACTGCTGTCCCGGGACTCGCTCAAACCCGCGATCATCGGTTCGGCGACGGCACTCGCCTGGGAGGGCGCGCTGCGCAGGGTTCGCGCCCGTCGATGAGTTCTGTCGAGCGGCGATGGTAGTTTCGTCGCCATGAACTCCTCCCGTACCAGGTACCTCATCGCCGGAGCCGTCGCTGCGGTCTCGGGCATCGTGGTCGGCGTCGGTGCGGTGTTCCTCGGTGGGCTGCTGGCGGCCGAGACCAGCCCGTCGACCGACCTCAACCGCATCAACCCGAACAACGGATTCGTGCAGGGTTCTGTCGACTACGGGTCACGTGGCGGCGCCGGCGAGAACAACTGAGTCTCGCATCACTGGGACGACCGGACGGCTCTCGGTCCGGGGCGTCGGAATCGCCGGTTTCCTCGCACTCCTGATCTGTCTGCTGCAATCGCCCGGACAGATCGCCGCCGACACCAAGCTCGACCTCACCGCCAACCCGATCGGATTCCTGACCCGGGCGGCTCACCTGTGGTCGCCCGACGCCCCGATGGGGCAGGTGCAGAACCAGGCCTACGGCTATTTCTTTCCGCACGGCGCATTCTTCGCTCTCGGGGAGTTCGCACACCTGCCGCCCTGGATCACGCAGCGCCTGTGGTGGGCGCTGCTGCTGACGATCGGATTCGTCGGGGTGGTGCGTCTTGCGGAAGCGCTGCGCGTCGGATCACCCGCATCGCGGATCATCGCCGGCGCCATCTTCGCGCTCAGCCCGCGCGCGCTCACCACGCTGGGGTCGATCTCGTCGGAAACGCTGCCGATGATGCTCGCGCCGTGGGTGCTGGTGCCGATGGTGCGAGTGCTGGATGGCGGTGGGGGCATCCGGCCGGTGTGGCAGGAGGCGCTGCGGTCCGCGGTCCCGGTGGCGTTGATGGGTGCGGTGAACGCGGTGGCCACGTTGGCGGCGCTCGGTGTGGCGATGGTGTGGTGGCTGATGCACCGGCCCGGCCGCCGCATGCTGCGCTTCGGTCTGTGGTGGGCGGTCGGACTGCTGCTCGCCTGCGCCTGGTGGGTGGTGCCGCTGCTGATCCTGTCCAGGGTGAGCCCACCGTTCTTGGACTTCATCGAGTCGTCCGGCGTGACCACACAGTGGACGTCGCTCACCGAGGTGCTCCGCGGCACGAGCTCGTGGACTCCGTTCGTGTCATCGGAACGTGTTGCGGGCGCCGTGCTGGTGACCCAGCCCGCCGCGGTGCTCGCGACGGGCACCCTCGCTGCGGCCGGACTGGCCGGACTGTGCATGCGCCACATGCCATTCCGGTCACGCATGGTCGCGCTCGTGGCACTCGGGCTGGTGCTGATGTGTGTCGGGTTCGCCGGGCAGCTCGGCTCACCGATCGCCGACGACGTTCGCGCCTTCCTCGACGGCGCGGGCGCACCGCTGCGCAACATCCACAAATTCGAACCCTTTGTGCGCCTTCCCCTCGTGCTCGGTGTGGCCCATCTACTCGCCCGCGTCGCACTGCCGGGGACCGTGACTGTCCGGGAGTCGCTGTCCGCCTTCGCGCATCCGCAGCGGTCGCGTCCGGTCGCGGCGACGGTGGTGGTGGTGGTCGCGCTCATCGGTGCGGGTTCGCTGATGTGGACGGGTCAGCTGGCCCCGGCGGGTGCGTATCGCGAGATCCCCGGCTACTGGCAGCAGACCGCGACGTGGTTGTCGACCCATGCAGCCCAACCGGATTCGGCCCGGCAAGCACCCGCGCGTGCGCTGGTCGTTCCCGGAGCGCCGTTCGCCGACCAACTCTGGGGACTCACCCGCGACGAACCCATGCAACCACTCGGCGACACTCCCTGGGCCGTACGCGACGCCATCCCGCTGACACCGCCGTCGGCGATCCGGGCGATGGATTCGGTGCAGCGCGCCATCGCGAATGGTCGGGCCTCGCCGGGGCTTGCCCCGACGCTCGCGCAGCAAGGCATCCGATATGTGGTGTTGCGTGCCGATCTCGCACCGGACACGTCACGCTCGGCACGACCGTTACTCGCGCAGCACGCGCTGACCGGTTCCCCCGGGATCCGCCGAGTGGCCGTCTTCGGACCCGACGTCGGGGCACCCGAGCTACGTGACGTGGTGCGCGACAACGGACTCAGGCCGAAAATGCCTGCCATCCAGATCTTCGAGGTGGCGGCGACCGGATTCCCTGGCACAGGTCCGATCCTGGTCGACACCGACGGCATGGCCCGGGTGGCCGGCGGCCCGGAGTCGTTGGCACAACTGGACGACGCGCGCACCCGACTGGGACTGCCGCCACTCGGCCCCTCGCTGTTGGCCGCCGACGCACGCCGCGCCGGCCTCCCGGACGCGCCGGTGATCGTCACCGATTCACCAGCCGATCGCGAAACCGACTTCGGGCGCGTCGACGACCACACTTCGTCGATCCGCTCGGCGGGCGATCCGCGTCGGACCTACAACGCGGTTCCCGACTACCCGGTCGAGGGGCAGTCGCTCGTCTCCGGAGAGTGGTTGTTGGACAACCGGTCCGGTGAGGTACGGGTCGGCGTGTCCGGGTCGGCGGCCGACGCGACCCAACCGGGACAGACGTCTCCGGCGAACTCGGCGGCCGCAGCCTTCGACGGAGATCCGCAAACCGCTTGGGTCAGTGCGGGATTGCAGTCTGCCGTCGGACAGTGGATGCGTCTGTCGTTCACGCGCCCGCAGTCCGATCTCACGCTGAGGATCACCACCGCAAAGGCCTTGGGTCCCGACGTCAGCAGCGTGGTGGTGGCCACCGAGGCGGGCAGTACCGTCGCGTCGGGCCTGAAACCCGGCGAGCCCGTGACCGTGACGGCCCCCAGCGGACCGACCCGGTGGGTGCAGATCCGGGCGCTGCAAACCGCGAACGGCTCGGCCGGCAACCAGTTCGCGCTCGGTGAGGTGTCGGTGCGCGACCTTCGGTCCGGATTGCCGATCACCATCCGACACCGGGTGACACTCCGGCCGCTGGCGCCGAACACCACTGTCGCACAATGGCTGCTGACCCAGGAGCTGAGTGGCCGGGCGTCGTGCGTGGCCGACCCGGCCGCCGACGTGGCACGATGCGCCCCGGGACTGGGACTCGCCGCCGAGACCCCGGGCATCTTCACCCGCGCACTGCAGGTTCCGCAGCCGACACCGGTCACCCCCGCGGTGGTGTTACGCCCCCGCCCCGGCGACACACTCAACGCGCTCCTGTGGTCGGCCGGCCAGATCGTGGCGACCGGACCGTCGGCCGTCACCGACCCGCGCGGCGGACCGAGCGCGGCCGTCGACGGCGACCCGTCGACGGTGTGGACGGCACCCGAACCTGCGAAGGAACGTAAGAAGGGCGAGCGCCCACCGAAAGCCGATCGGGATTCCACCGAGCCGCGGCTCACCCTCGGACTCCCCGCACGGCAGCGCGTCGAGTCCCTGCGAATCGTTGCGCCGCAGGGCTATCCGTCCGCCCCGACCCGCGTGGCTGTCGATCTGGGCACCGGTCCGCAGATCCGGGACGTCGGGGCCGACGGCGTCGTCCGCCTCGACCCGGCCGACACCGATCGGATCACGATCACCGTCCTCCGCCAGCGTGACCTCATCGAGGTGAACAGCCTCGGCTTCGCCACGCAGGCGCCACCAGGGATCGCCGAGATCGAGATCAACTCGCGGACGTCCGTGCCGCCGGCGGATCGCGCGATCGACATCGGCTGTGACCGAGGCATCGGAATGACGGTGTCGGGACAGGTCATCGGACTGTCGGTGCAGACCACCGCCGACGCATTGCGCAACGGCGAACCGGTGGTGGCGCGACCCTGCTCGAGTGCGCCGATCGCGCTGGGCGCCGGCGAGCAGGAGTTGTCGGTCAATCCTGGTGGGGCGTTCACTGTGGATTCCGTTGTTCTGCAGTCTGGTTCGACGACAAGAGTTTCACAGACCGAACCGGCTGCGGTTCGGGACTGGTCCGCGGTCGACCGGTCGGTGACGGTGAATGGCGTTGCGCACCAACGCGTACTGGTGATCCCCGAGAGCACCAACGCCGGTTGGCAGGCCCGCCTGGGGGACAACGAGCTGACCCCGATCGTCGTCAACGGTTGGCAGCAGGGGTGGGTGATCCCCGCGGGCGCCTCGGGAACCGTCCAGCTCACCTACCGCTTCGATTCGCTGTACCGATGGGCGCTCGTCATCGGCCTGATATTGGTCGGCGCGTTGCTCATCGCGGCGTGCTGGCCCCTGCCGCTGGCTGAGGTGCGAGCCTGCGAGCCTCGAAGCCCTGGTGAGAGGACACTGCCGTCTCACCAGGCCCTTCGAGGCTCGTCGCTAGCGCTCCTCGCACCTCAGGGAGCGGGATTCTTGGCGTCTGCAGGTGTTGCGACACTGTCGATGTCGTGGTTGCTGTCGGGTTGGTGGGGTCTGGCGTTCGGGATCGGGGTGGGTGCGCTCGCTGCCGTCCTGCGACCGCGCACAAAGGTCGTGCTGTGTTTCGTGTCGATGATGCTGGCCACCGTCGGCCTCGCCGCCGGACCATGGCATTCGCCCAACGGCTACAACGGGTTTGCGTGGTGGGTTCAGTTGCCTGCGCTGATCGCGGTGCTGCTCGCCGCCTGGGCGGCGGTGTGGTCGGTCGTCGAACCGGATCTCTCCGACGACGAGACGCCGCTCTCCTGCCTGCGCAACCAGCGTCGGGCCGGTTCTTCGACAAAGGCGTAACTCGCTGCCGCAACACCGATCGTGAGGACGACGGTGATGGACCAGACCAACAGCGTGTCGCCGCTGAACGGGACGATGCCGAACAGTCCGAACACCACCGCGAGAACCGCGAGGTGCCAGATGAAGATGCCGTAGGACCAGCGTCCCAGGGCGAGCATCACCGGCGAGGTCAGGATGCGGAACGGCCCTGCCGAACACACGAGCGGCGCCAGCAGCGCGTATCCGCACAGCGCTCCGAGTACCATCTTCGTCGCGAACTGCAGGTTGGTGAGCGCGCCCAGTCCGGTCGGTCCGGCCAGTGGTGTGCATGCGAGCGCGTAGGCCACCACGAGGACGCCGAACATCAGCCGTCGTCGTGCGCTGATCGAGGCGACTCGTTCGATCCACCGTGGCGCGTGGCCGCGTTCGATGGCACCGGCCACCTCGGCGAGCACGAGTCCGGCGAGGAACCACGGCAGGTGTCCGATGACCCAGTTCTTCGGCTCCACGCCGGCGGGCAGCGGCAGTGCCATGGCCGGCCAGGCCCAGGCGAGACTGACCAACCCGAGCACTGCCAGGGCCGGGATCCGCCAGTCCCGGCGGCGTCCTCTCAGGCGCAACAACGCGAGCCCGATGATCGGCAAGATCGCGTAGAACGCGACCTCCACCGACAGACTCCACATCTGTGTGAGTCCGGCCGTCAACGACAGCGGCACAAACACCTGGGTCAGGGTGAGGTTGGCCGACCAGACCGTGGCGTCGGCGCCCTGCGCGTCGGGCAGCAGGAGCAACACGACGACCACCACGACGACGTAGGCCGGCCAGATCCGCACGAACCGGTGACGCAGATAGCGTCGGATCGGCGGATGGCCGGCGTCGTCGCGATGTGCGCTGTCGACCCACGGTCGCCAGAGGAGGAAGCCGGAGAGGGCGAAGAACAGGGCGACTGCGAGGTCGAGTCGTCCGAGCACCGGGCCGAGTACGGGGATCTGCACGGCGCGGGTCTGGAAGGCGACGTGGGTGGTCAGGACCCCGAGTGCCGCGATCGCACGCATCCCCTCCAGCTGCGGATAGAACCGTCGCGCGGGCGGCGCGACTGTACTGGAGTGGGTGTCGGTGCTGGTCATGCTCCTGACAGGGTAGCCGCGTACCCTCTCGCCTATGTCGCGGCACCGATTCTCCACCGCTGATCTGATCGGTCCGACCCTGCTGTTCCTCGGGGGATTCCTGGTCGCGGTGACGATCGCGCTGCCGACGCTGTTGGCCGATCAACTGCGCCTGATCCCGCTGAGTACCGACTTCACCACCGTCGCGACCACCACCGACCCGACTCTCGCGAACGAGCCCGACGCGACGATCCTCGACGTCTGCTCGCTGAACACCCCGACCGCGCGCACCGTCGGCGCGGAGCTCGTGCGTCAGCAGCGTGTGGTGGCGGTCCAGCCGTCGGACCGGCGGCGCGTCACGGTGCAGGCCGGCACCTCCATCCAGGCCGACCATCTGCTGATCGACGGTAAACAGGTCGATCCGGCGCTGCCGCGTCCGGGCAGCACCCCGGCCGGCGATCGGCCCAGCTGTACCGATCCGACGGTCGGGGCGGTGCGTGATCGGGTGACCCTCAATCGCGAGAGCGCTCTACCGGATCTGGCCGGGGGCGGCAGTTCGGAGATCCAATACGACAACCAGTCGGCGCCGGTGCCCGAACCGGATCGACGCGGCTTCACCTACCTGATGTCGTTCGACGTCAGCACCTCCGATCACGCCTTCTTCGACGTCACCACGCGTCGCACCGTGCCTCTGCGCTACATGGGCGACGGCCAGGTGTCCGGGCACGACGTCGCACGATTCACCGCACTCGTCCCCGACACCGACCTCAACACCGTGCCGGGCGCGGCCACCACCAACCGGCCGACCCTCATCACCCGGCCCGCGTCGTGGTTCGGGGTCGGCGGCGACCCGGCCCGTCAACTCACCGCGACGCTGCACCACCGTTCCGAGTGGGAACTGTCGGTCGACACCCGCACCGGCCTGATCGTCGACCAACACATCAGGATCGACGAGTCGTACCGGTTCGACGGCCGGACAGCCGGTGTCCCAACGGATTTCGCGCTCCCTTACCTGCGCGCGACGTTCCGCTACGACGAGCGGACCCGCACCGAGATGACCGCACGGTCGTCGGACCTGGCCAACCCGGTGGTGATCTGGGGACGGCTGGTGCCGATCGCGACGGGTGTCCTCGGTGTGGTCCTGCTGATCGTCGGGCTGCTGTTGCTCAATCCGGCTCGGCTGCCGGAGAGGATTCGACGGCGGCTGTCGAAGACCGCGAACTGAGCACGTAGACGGCGGTCGCCGTGGCCGCGACGGTCCCGGCAATCGCCGCCGTTGCCGCCAAGGTGACGATCGACCCGACGACGGTGACGATCACGACCACTTCGGCGGCGACGACCGCCCATGTCAGCAGCGCGACCTGGGTGTGGTCGCGCGCGATCGCCGACAGCAGTGTGACCTGAAGAACCGACAACACCGCTCCGGTGTAGGCGAAGAGCCACAGGATGGGTACGAGAGCGCGATAGTCGTCGCCGACGACGAGTGGGACCAGCGGTCCGGCCAGACCGGCGGCGACGGTGAGGACAACTCCGATACCGGCCACCACGGTGACCGCCTGGCGCAGCGAGTCGCTCGACTGTGCGGGGTCGGCGAGACGCGGATAGAAGACGACGCCGATCGCCTGCGGCAGCCAGAAGGCAACCTTGGTCGCGATGGCCCCGAGCGCGTACACACCCGCCTCGTCCGCGCCGAGCGCCGTACGCGACAGCAGCAGATCGATCGACGACGCGACGATCAGCACCAACTGCACCTGGGAGGCGCGCAGCACACTGCGTGCGTCCAGGGATGTCGTCGGCTCACTGCGTGGATGTAGACGGTCGACGCGGGTCATCCACACGCCGAGCCAAACCACCGCCACCGACGCCCCGGCGCCTATCGTGCCCGCGAGCAGTGCCCCGGCCGGGCCCGCCCCGAGCGCGAGCACCCCGATCACCGGCAACGCACGCAATATCCCGACCACACCGAGCAGCCACGCCAACGCCCGGAACTCGCGTCGACCCTGCACCATCCCCTGACCGGCCGCGATCAGCGCCAGCAGCGGCGCGGCACTGAGCGCAGCCGCTGTGGTCGCGACGGACGCGCGCGCCAACGCAGCCACCACCGGAACGGCAACCGCAGCGAGAACGACAACCAACGCAGTGGTCTGCACGGTGACCGTGCGCAGACGACGCTCGGAGCGGCCGAGGACAACCTCCCGGGCGATGACCGCCTGCAACGCGAGCGCGGGTACACCGAGCACGAGCATCGCCGAGAGCAGGACCGCGAACTCGCCGTACTCGTCGGTGGTGAGGAACCGGCCACCGGCGAGCAGGTGAACCAGGTACATGCACACGTTGGCGACCATCGAACCGATCGCCACGGCACCGACGGCATTGACCGTCGAACCGCGCTGCGAGCCGGACGCCGGGTATTTCACGCCACCCAGTGTGGCCCACCTGCACGGAGGTGCTTTGCACCGACCACACGGCATCGGGAACGATGGAGCGGCACGCGACCACGCATTCCTACTTTCGAGAGAATCGGATGTACGACGAGACCACGACCTACGAGTCCGATACTTCAGACGCCGGGTTCCGCATCGACCCGGTGCTGGCCCGCAGCTGGCTGCTGGTGAACGGCGCCCATTACGGCAAGTTCGAGGCGGCCTCACGGTCGCGTGCCGACATCGTGGTGCTCGACATCGAGGATGCCGTCGCACCCAAGGACAAAGTTGCCGCCCGCGACAACGTCGTCCGCTGGCTCGGCCCCAAAGACGCTCCCGCCGCCGGTGCCGGCGAATGGGTGCGCATCAACGGGTTCGGCACGCCCTGGTGGGCCGACGATCTCGAGGCGTTGTCCAAGACCACCCTCGGTGGGGTGATGCTGGCGATGGTGGAGTCCGTCGACCACGTCACCGAGACCGCCAAGCGCCTGCCGGATGTCCCCATCGTCGCGCTCGTGGAGACCGCACGTGGACTCGAGAGGATCAGCGAGATCGCCGCGGCCAAGGGAACTTTCCGGCTGGCCTTCGGCATCGGCGACTTCCGGCGCGACACCGGCTTCGGCGACGATCCGGCGACCCTCGCCTACACCCGATCACGATTCACCATCGCCGCCAAGGCGGCTCACCTGCCGAGCGCCATCGACGGCCCGACGGTGGGGTCGAGTGCCCTCAAGCTGAGCGAGGCCACGGCAGTCAGTGCGGAGTTCGGCATGACCGGCAAGATCTGCCTCTCACCAGACCAGTGCGCGCCCGTGAACGACGGTCTGTCGCCGTCGCAAGACGAAATCAGTTGGGCCAAAGAGTTCTTCGCGGAGTTCGAGCGGGACGGTGGTGAGATCCGCAACGGCTCCGACCTCCCGCGGATCGCCCGGGCCACCAAGATCCTCGATCTCGCACGCGCGTACGGCATCACCGCGTCGGACTACGAGGACGAGCCCGTGCACCAGCCCGCGCCGTCGGACACCTACCACTACTGAGCCGCCCGACGTGAGGAACGGCCGCCTGCTTCCCGTGCTGTACATCGTCAGCGCGGGCCTGACGGCGGTGATCGCCGGTCCGCTGCTCGGGGCGCTCGTCGGGATCGGGCCGCGGCATCTCCTGTACCGCGACGCGGTGTCGACGCCCCGCTCCTACGCCACCGACGCCGCACTCGGCATCGGCGACCTGCCGCCTCGCGCGGTTCCGCAGGACTGGCTCGTCGCGATCGTGAGTCGGGTGGTCGACGGCGGATGGTTCGTGGTCGCCGTTCTCTTGTCGGCGCTGGTGTTTGCCGGTGTCGGATACGGACGGCTCGCCCATCGTCTGGTGCCGCAGGCGGGACGTGTGGGGGCGGTCGCCGCTGCGGTGATCGCTCTCTGGAATCCATTTGTCGCGGAACGACTTCTGCAAGGCCACTGGGGTCTGTTGGTTGGATATGCAGCGCTCGCGTGGATCGTCGTCGGCGTCGGTGATCTCGTGGCTGCACCGTCCGCGCTGCGCTGGTGTCAGCTCGCGGGTCTCGTCGCGGTGGCCGGGTTGACGCCGACCGGGTCCGTGCTGGCGGCCGTTGTGTTGGTGACTGCTTGTGTGGCTTACGGTTTCCGATCTCGTTCCGTGCTGGGGGTCGTAGTCATCTGGATCGGGAGTGCCGCACCGTGGTTGGTGGCGGCGCTGGTCGGCGGGGCGGCCACGACGACGGGATCGGCGGGCGTCGGCGCGTTCGGGTTGCGCTCGGAGCCGTGGCTCGGTCCGCTCGGCACCGCGCTCGGCCTTGGTGGGATCTGGAACGCCGACGCGGTGCCCACCAGCCGCACGGTCGGGTGGGCGGCGGTGGCGACCGGGTGCCTGCTGGTGGTCGTGGCCATCGGGGCTATTCAGGTGTGGCGAGACCGTGTCTTTCGGTGGCTGGTCGTCTTGGCGCTGGTTGTGGTGATCCTTGTGGTACTCAGCAGCTTTGGGCCGGGTCGCGCTGTGCTCGAGGCGGTGGTCGACGCTGCGCCGGGCGCGGGTCTGCTGCGTGACAGCCAGAAGTTCCTGGCGCTCCTGATGCCCGCGTTCGCGGTTGCCGCCGCAGGTGTGATCGTCGCGCTGCGACGCCTGGTACCCGCGGGGTTTGCGCTTGCTGCAGTCATCCTGCTGGTGGTGGCTCCCCTCCCCGATCTGGCCTGGGGGGTCGGCGGTGCGGTGCGCCCGGTCTCCTTCCCGGCGGAGTGGTCGGCGGTCGCGCGGATCGTGCCCGCCGACGCCGGCGCGGTTGCCCGCTGGCCGTCGAATACCGTGCGCCGGTACGCATTTGCCAATGAGGTGTCACTCGACCCGGCTCCTCGCATGCTGCGCGCGCCGGTGGTCGAATCCGGACGACTCACCGTCGACGGTCGCGAGATCGACCCGCCGTCGGCCGCTGCGGTGAAGGTCGAGAAAGTTCTTGACACCGAGGGCGATCCATCGGAGCTCGCCGATCTCGGAGTCGGCTGGGTGCTCGTGGATGGTGATTCGCCGCCCGCACGGGTTGCACGACTCGACCCAGTGTTCACCGGAGACACGTTGCGTCTCTATCAGATTGACGGAGCGCAGACGCCGAAGGCATCTTCCGGCGCGCGCGCCGCAGCGGTGACCGCGCACGTGTTGTGGCTCGCGATGATCCTCGCGGGCGCTGCGGCCTGCGCCGTCCAGGCAGTCCGCGCTTTCCGGCGGACGGATTCCGCTGGTTGATCTCGACACGGTGCCTCGCTCCGCTCGGTACCGGCTCGATCCGGCGGATCTCGACACGGTGCCCATCCCCCGCTGGTTGATCTCGACACGGTG
>NZ_JBEXMX010000093.1:0-19706 GCF_040610755.1 Gordonia sp. NPDC003585
GGGCGGTGCCCGGCACCAGGCGATCGCCGACCGCGCTGAACTGCCGGTCGGGCCCCACCGCGAGCAGGTCGAGCATCTTCGCGGTCGACGTCGGCATCACCGGCTGGCTGAGCAGGGCGACGATGCGCACCACCTCCGAGCACACGTACAGGACGGTTCCGGTGCGGCCGAGATCGGTCTTGGCCAGCTTCCACGGTTCCTGCGCGGAGATGTAGCGGTTGGTGTCGGCCAGCACCGCCCACAGCGCTTCCAGCCCGAGGTGGATGGCTTGGACATCGAATTGTGCACGGACCGCGTCGAGCAGCGCGTCGGCCTTGGCGAGCAGCTCGGTGTCGGCGTCGAGATAGACCCCCGGCGCCGGTAGTTCACCGTCGAAGTACTTGCCGATCATCGACAGAGTGCGTTGGGCGAGGTTGCCGAATTCGTTGGCGAGGTCGGCGTTGATACGGGCGATGATGGCGTCGGTCGAGTACGAACCGTCCTGGCCGTAGGAGATCTCGCGCAGGAAGAAGTAGCGGACGGGGTCGAGGCCGAACTCGGCGACGAGGGCATCGGGATCGAGGACGTTGCCGACCGACTTGCTCATCTTCTCGCCCTTGTTCAGCAAGAACCCGTGCACGAACACCCGCTTGGGGAGCTCGATCCCCGCACTCATCAGGAATGCCGGCCAATAGACGCAGTGGAACCGGATGATGTCCTTGCCGATGATGTGGAGATCGGCCGGCCAGAAACGACGCAGCGTTTCCTCGTCGTCGGGGAAGCCGACGCCGGTCAGGTAGTTGGTGAGGGCGTCGACCCACACGTACATGACGTGGTCGGGGTGGTCGGGGACCGGGACGCCCCAGTCGAAGGTGGTGCGCGAGATCGACAGGTCGGTGAGGCCGCCCTTGACGAAGCTGACCACCTCGTTGCGCCGGACGTCGGGACCGATGAACGACGGATCGGCGTCGTAGAGCTCGAGCAGCTTGTCCTGATAGGCGGACAGCCGGAAGAAGTACGTCTCCTCCTCGGTCCACGTCACCACATGCCCGGATTCGGTTGCGACGCGGTCGCCCGCCTCGTTCACGCTGGTCTCGGAATCAGCGTAGAAGGTCTCGTCGCGGACGTCGTACCAGCCCGAATACTTGTCCAGGTAGATGTCGCCGTTGTCGTTCATCCGCTGCCAGATGGCCTCCGACGCTCGCTTGTGGTCCTCGTCGGAGGTGCGGATGAAGCGGTCGTAGCTCGACGACAGGCGGTCCTGCAGAGCCTGGAACCGGTCGGAGTTGCGGTTGGCGAGCTCGGCAGTCGGGATGCCCTCGGCCTCCGCGGTCTGCTGCATCTTCTGGCCGTGCACGTCGGTCCCGGTGAGGAACCGCACGTCGTACCCGTCGAGCCGTTTGAACCGGGCGAGGACGTCGGCCGAGATGTACTCGTAGGCGTGGCCGATGTGCGGTGCGCCGTTGGGGTAGGCGATCGCGGTGGTGATGTAGAACGGGCCCCCGTCACCGTGCGAGGTGGCAGGGGTGTCGGTGCTGGTCGGGTTCTCGGCCATAGTGGTGCCAGATTACCGATCGCGGGGTTCGGGCCACCAACCGGCGTACACGCCGCTACGACGAGTTGCGGTGGCGCAGGATCGCCGCCGCGGTCCCGGCGACCGTCGCGTCGGGATCGGTGGTCATCTGGGTCAGCACGTCGACCGCACCCGGACCCGGAATCTCCGCCAGGGCCTGTGCGAGGCGTTGGCGCTGGGCTGGGCTCCCGTCGCCGAGTGCGGTGGTGAGAGTGCCGACGATCTGCACGGCGACGGTCGGGTCGTCGGCGTAGGTGCCGAGTATTTCGGCGGCCTCGACGTCGCGGCGGCCCTCGACGATGAGGCCGACCAACGACGTCACCGCGACCTGATCACCGCGCGCACCGAGCGCGAGCGCACTCCGATGACGGATCTCGTCGTCGGAGTCGGTGAGTAGTCGTCGGAGCAACTCGGTTGCACGATCGTCGTCGAAGCCCGCGATCGCCGTCGCCGCGCGGCGTCGCACATCGACATCGGTCGAGTCCAACCCTTGTGCGAGGACTGATAATCCGTCGCCATCAGACTGTGCCAACGCCCACCGCAACGCGCCGGCGACGTTGGTGTCGCTTTCGGTGAGGACGGCTTCGGCGAGACTGTCGGCCGACAGCCCGGGTGGGCTCGGGGACTCGAGCGCCGCCCGCTGCCGCAGCGCCGCATGCTCGGATTCGACGCCGCGCAGGAGTGCGACCACGTGCAGCACCGAGTCCCAATCGGTCGGCCCGGCATCCGATACGTGCTCTAGGCGTTCGAGAAGGTCGGCGTCAGCGGCCATCCGGTTGCGGGTGTGGCGGATCAGGTCGGCGACGAGGGCGGACGGTGCGAAGCCGGGGTCGTCGAGCGCGTTGTGGATGTCGCGCAATGACATGCCCAGTGTCCGAAGGCTTTCCACGTGCAGCAGGCGCGTGATGTCGTCGGCCGAATATTCGCGGTAGCCGCCAGAGGTTCGGCCGGTCGGTCGCACGAGCCCCAGCTTGTCATAGTGACGCAGCATCCGTGTGCTGACGCCGGAGCGTCGTGCGACCTCGCCGATCAACATCAGGCGTCGTCACCAAGCGCCGCAACGCGTTTGGCCGATTCGACCTCCAGCGCGAAGTCGGTGTCGGGGTCGAGCATCAGGCGCTCGGTGGCAATTGCGTGCGCCCGAACGCTTTCGAGCGCAGGAACAGCGGCCTCACCCAACGCGACAAGGGCGCGGCTCAAACTGCGCTGGACATCGATGTCGCCGCGGCCGAGTTGCGCTGTGAGCGTTCTCGCCAGTGCAGCTTCGCTGCCCGACGGCACCAGTGCGACGGCCGCCCGCCACGCGCTGCGCGCCACCTCGTCGTTGTCGTCGTCCATCAACGACGACGTTATCGCGGCCCAGGCCCGACGATCGCCGATCTTGGACAGCGTGTGCAGCGCCTGGCTGCGTGCCTGCGGGTTCGGTGCGCCGAGCTCGACGATCAGGCGCTCGACGGTGACCTCGGTCGGCAGTCGGGTCAGTGCCCACGTCAACATGTCGCGGACGAAGAAGTCCGGCTCGACCCCGCACCGTTCGGTGAGCGTGTCGACGAGTCCGGCGTCGGCGTGCGTGCCGGCCGCCAGTGCCGCCTGCAGTCGAGTCGACGCGTTCGGCGCGGCGAGCGCGGCTACGAGTCGGTTGTCGACGGTGTGCCGGGTCGCTGGGTGCTGGGTCGTGCTGTTCTGGGTCATGGGGACCACCTCCTTCACCCATGACCCAACACCTTGTCACCGTGTGAAGGTCAACGGTGGTCTCGACACGACGCCTCGCCCCACGGGGCTCGGTGTCGGCTCGACCAGCGGTGGGTGCGGGTTGGCTGGTGGTCTCGACCAGCGGTGGGGGCGGTGGTGGGTCAGATCTCCCGGCGGTAGGGTTCGCAGCCGTGTGGCGCCTTCGGGGGTTCGCGGTACTCGAGGGGTGGGATTTCCATCGCCACGGGTGCCGATTCCAGGGTGAACTTCTCACCGTGGTGGGCGAGGTCGATGGGCGGTCCGGAGAGCAGCCGGTAGGTGGCGTGATCCTTGTCGATCGCGACGACGATCTTGGAGTCGCGCACGATCATGCGGAACGACAAGTAGGTGAGCCGGCTCGGTAGCCGCGGCGCGAACGTGATGTTGCCGCCGAAGTCGCGCATCCCGCCGAACCCGGCGACGCAGTCGGTCCACGCCCCGGCGAGGGCCGCGATGTGCAGACCGCTGTTGACGTTGTTGTGCAGATCGTGCAGATCGGTGAACACCGATTCGGCGAGCAGGTCGTAGGCGAGATCGAGATATCCCACCTCGGCGGCGGTGACCGCCTCACAGCACGCCGACAGCGACGAGTCGCGCACGGTCAGCGGGTAGTAGTAGTCGAAATTGCGCAGCTTCTGTTCGGGCGTGAACGACGACCCGAACAGGTAGGTCGCGAACACCAGGTCGGCCTGCTTGACCACCTGCTTGCGATAGAGGTCGTAGTACGGGTAGTTCAGCAACAGCGGGTAGCGGCCGGCCGACGACTCGAAGTCCCACGCGCCGAGCAGGGTGAACGACTCACACTGCTGGTGCACGCCGAGCGCCTCGTCGTAGGGGATCGTCATGTCGTCGGCACACGATTCCCAGTGTGCGGCTTCGGCATTGGTGACACCGAATTGCTCGGCCAAATCGGGTCGACGATGGACCGCGGCCACCGCGTCACGCAGATTCTGCTGCGCGGCAAGGTTGGTGAAGGTGTTGTTGTTGACGACGGCGGTGTACTCGTCGGGTCCGGTCACACCGTCGATGCGGAAGCGTCCGTTGGCATCGTGATGTCCGAGCCCGGCGAACAGTCGCGCCGTCTCCACGAGAATCTCGACGCCGCACTCGGTTTCGAACTGCTCGTCATGCGTCGCGCGTAGGTAGCGGCCGGTCGCGTTGGCGATGTCGGCCGACACGTGCACACCGGCGGTGCCCGCGGGCCAGTAGCCCGAACACTCGTCGCCGTTGATGGAACGCCACGGGAACATCGCCCCGCGCTGGCCGAGTTCGGCGGCGCGGCTCTTGGCCTTGTCCATGGTCGCATGCCGCCATCGCAGTTCCTCGCCGGCCGCCGCGGGCACGGTGTAGGTCAGCATGGGCAGGATGAAACTCTCGGTGTCCCAGAAGGTGTGGCCGTCGTATCCGGGTCCGGTCAGACCCTTCGCCGGGATGGCGCGGGACTGCCCGCGGGCGCCGGCCTGCAGGACGTGGAACAGGGCGAAGCGCACGGCCTGTTGCAGTTCGGGGTCGCCGTCGATCTCGACGTCGGCGTCTCGCCAGAACTCCTCGAGGTAATGCACCTGATCGGCCTTGAGGGAGTCCCATCCCGTCTCCATCGCCATGGCGAGCGCGGCGTCGACCTGGGCACGGAGCGCGGGCACCGAACGTCGCGCCGACCACCCGTAGCCGATGTACTTGGTGAGCGTGATGCTCTTGCCCTGCGGCACATTCGCGGCGATGGTGAGGCGGGCCAGGTCCGCGTCGGCGCGGATGAACGTGTCGGCCTTGTCCGGGAAGTAGATCTCGTGGTCCATGCCGGCGGCGATGTGCAGGCCAGACTTCTTGGTGTGGTGGACCAGCATGCCCCAGTAGTTGCGGCATGTTGCGAGATCGGAGACCAACGGCGCGTCGAGCGCCGCGGCCAGACGTGGATCGTTGCCGGGCGCCGGAACCGGTTCGTTGGCAAGCAGATCGGACTGCAGGACCAGCTTCATGTCCTCGCCGATGGGCTCGACCTCGTAGCGGATCGCGGCGATGGTGCGCTTGGTGAACGACACCAGCCGCTCGGATTTGATGCGCACGGTACGACCGGTCGGCGACGTCCACAGCGTATGTCTGCGCAGGGTTCCGGTCCGGAAGTCCAGTACCCGCTCGTGAATTTCGGTGCGTCCGTAGCGAAGATCCATCGGCTCGTCTTCGACGAGCAGCCGGATGATCTTGCCGTCGGTGACGTTCACCACCGTCTGGCCGGATTCCGGGTAACCGTAACCACTTTCGGCGTAGGGCAGGTCACGTAGCTCGTAGAAGCCGTTCAGATAGGTGCCCGGATGATCGACCGGCTCACCCTCCTCGAATGTTCCGCGCAGCCCGATGTGTCCGTTGGACAACGCGAACAGCGTCTCCGTGGCCCCGAGCATGTCGAGTTCGACTCCGGCCGAACGCTTGAGCTGCCAGGGATCGATCTCGAAGCCGAAGCCGCTCTCCTGCGGCGAGTGGCCGCTCATGCGGGGAGCAATTCGTCGAGATCGCCGACGACGACGCTGGCTCCGGCCGCACGCATGGCCTCGGTCTGCGCACCGTCATGCCGGTCGATGGCGACGACGAACCCGAATTGGCCTGCGTGACCGGCCTGCACGCCCGAGATCGCATCCTCGAACACGGCGGCCTGCGCCGGCGGGACACCCATCAGTTCGGCGCCCAGCAGGAACGAGTCGGGAGCGGGCTTGCCCGCCAAGCCTTTCTCGACGATCTCGAGGCCGTCGACCCGGACCTCGACGAACTGTGACAGGTCGGCTGCATCCAGCACGGCTGCTCCATTCTTCGATGACGTCACCACGGCGATGCGCAGACCCGCATCGCGTGCCGCGTTCAGATAGCGCACAGAACCCGGGTAGGCCTCGACACCCCCCTCCGACAGTGCGGTCAAGAACATCTCGTTCTTGCCGGTGCCGATGGCGGCAATCGTGTCGTCGTCGACGTCATCGATGGCACGCGAGTGCAGAAAGGCGCGGACGCCTGCCTCGCGCGGACGCCCGTCGACATAGTCGAGGTAGTCCTGATCGGTGAACTCGACGAAGTCGGGACTGTCCGTCCCGCCCGCCCGTTCGGAGAGGAAGTCGTCGAAGGCCGTCTTCCATGCCTTGCGGTGCAAGACCGCTGTGGACGTGAGCACACCGTCGAGATCGAACAGTGCCACCGAGATCGCTTCTGGCAAACCCAACACGCTTGGCAACGCTACCCGTCCGACGCCGCTCTGGCGCGGTTAGCGCGTGTCCTGGCGTTCAGGCCGAAGTCGCGGCGGGTTCGGAGTCGTCGTCCCAGAAGCCGATCGACTCGAGTTGGGCGATCAGACGATCGCGCGCGTCGGCGAATCGGGCGTGGATCTCGTCGCGGATACCGCGGACATCGCCGGTACGCAGTTGCTCGATCAGCAGGCGGTGGCTCGTCACCGCCTCGCGTCCCCAGGTCTCGTCGCCGGAGTACAGCTCGAACGGGTTGTACTTGCTCGCGGCGTACTGGAACCATGCCAGTTTCTTGCTGTTCGCCATCAGGTGCACCTTGCGATGAAAGGCGAACTCGCCGGCGAGCACGCGGTCGGCAAAGCCTGCGTCGACCGCCCGCTCGAGGTCGTCGACGATGGCGGACAGCTCGGCAAGATGGCGTTCGATGTCGGGCGTGTCGACGGCGTGAGTGGCCAGCCGCGACGACAATTCCGCCTGCATCCAGAAGATGTCGACGATGTCGCCGCGGTCGAGTGGTTCGACGATGAATCCACGGTGCGGTGACGAGCGGACCAGTCCTTCGCCGCGCAGGGTCACCAGCGCTTCACGAACCGGAGTCACACTGCAGCCGAGTGCCGACGCGGTCTCGTCGAGCCGGACGAAGTCACCCGGCCGGAGTTGTCCGGTCATGATCCGGTTGCGGAGGTAGTCGGCGACCTCGTCGGTCAGTTGGGTACGCCGAAGGGACGCGGGGCTCATGTGCGGCTCCGTTGGTTCAGGGGGTCGTGATACACGGAGTTCTCTTTCAGTCGCGTGACCGCCTTGGCGGCCTTGCGCTTGCCGTGGCGACGTCGGGAGGGGCCAGGCCAGCACGCTTGCTTCCACCGTACTGTCCGGACGGCTCTTCGGAAGCGAACATCGTGTGCGGGGGTCCACTCGATGCCGTAGATCGATCGAAGTTGTGCGCCGGCCATGCCCCAGGTGATCAGCCGGACGCGCGGTATCTGGCGCACATGTCGCCAGGGTAGGGAGTAGGTCGAGAAGACCTGCGTCGCGACATCGCCCGGGGTGGCCGTCTCCGGCGGGTCGGCCGGGTCCGACCGTGGACGATGCGCCGGGTAGTCGCCCTCCATGTAGGCGACGTAGGAGCGCAGGGCGGCGACGTCCACCGGCCAGTCGCCCACCTTCATCTGCAGCAGCGTGCCGACCGGGAGGAACTCTCGGTAGAGCTGCTCGATGACGTCGTCGTCGAGCGGGGAGACGAACAACTGGTAGGTGTCGACGATGCTGACGAACCAGGTCGAGGCCACCCACAGCTGGTGGCCCGGATCGAACGCGGGGCGCCGACGACCATCCGGATGACCCGCGGGTACGCGGACATCGGCGTGGATGCGGTTGACCTCACGGACCAGCGGACGAAGCACCTCGTCGTCGCCCGAGGTGGCCAGACGCAAGTAGTTGATGGTGCCCGCCCAGCGTCGGGCCCCACGCATCCCGTAGACACCGCTTTCCACCTCGGTGGGAGCGATGTCGTCATGGGCGAGCTGCATGAGTGCTGCACGCGGCCACATCAAGTAGATGACCGGTTCGTTGAGCACCCGCTGCAGGTCGGGTCTCGACCTGGTTCGCAATGTCAGTACTCCGGGTCCTCAGACCATCGCCCGGTCGTGCTTCATGCGGAAACGCAGGTCGCGCATCAGCATTCGGCTGCCACCGAAGCGGATCGACTTGGGCAGGAACTTGTTGACCACCGACACGAAGGTGAACAGGTGCTGGAACCGACGGCGGTCGTCCTCGGTCCATTCCAGACCGAGCTGGTCGCGGTAGATGGGCGGCAGGGTGCCGATGGTGAGGAAGCGCAGCAGGTTCACGAACGGCAGCCGGATCATCGGGTTGATCATCCGCAGGTCGACCAGGTCGTTGAGGAAGTCGCAGGTGGTGTCGTCGATGACGATGCGCTGGCAGGCCACGTTCCAGTAATGGTCGAATTCCTTGCGGCTGGCCGGCCACATGTCGTCGGGGACCTGCAGCGTGGTGCCCAGGGTCTTCGACGACTGGTAGAACTCCTCGGCTTCTTCCTCGTTCATGACGCCGTGCAGCAGCTGGTGGGTGTCTTCGATGCCGACGAACAGGCAGGCGGCCACCCACATCTGGAGTTCGCGGTTGAAGGCGTTGTACTTGACCGGGCTGTTGGCGTCGGACTTGACGTGCCGGTGGGCGGAGTTGACGGCCTCGCGGAACGCGGCCTTCTCCTCGTCGGTGCCGAGGATCGCCACGGCCAGGTACTGGCCGGTGGTGCGGGCACGCTTCCAGGGATGTTTGACCAGCGACCCGGATTCCACCTTGGACTCCATGACGCCGTAGGCGACCTCGGGCCAGCCGAGTTGCATGACGACGTTGGCGGCGCCGCCGGCGAAGGACCAGAAGTCGATGGCCTCCTGGATGCGCGCCGGCTTACGCAGACTGGTGGAACGACGTTTGCGGGTGTCGATCTCGATCCGTGTTTTGGCGGTGGTCAACTCGGGGACGGTCTCGGTGAGAACGGGCAGGTAACTAGCGGCCATCGTCGTTCCTTTCTGTGTTCTGCGGTGGGTGGTGACGCACTATTCGGTTGTGATCACTTCGTCTGGATGTCGTCGACCAGCCAGTGGCCGTTGGAGTTCTTGAGCTTGACCACCATGCGGTAGGCCTGGGTCTTGCCGGTCGGTGCGACCACGTTGCGGGCCTGCTGGTCGACGAACAGCATCACGGTGGCGTCGGTTGCGCTGACCTGCTCGGCCGCTGCGTGACTGACGGTTGCGGTGGCCTCGCCCTTGCCGTCGGTGACGATCTGGGTGAGGTCGGTGACCATCTGGCTGTACTTGGCGGCGAACTCGGGGGTCGACATCGCCGCGATCGCCGCACGGTTCTTGTTCAGGTCGCGATAGTCGAAGCTGGACAGCTTGATCGCGTAATCCTTGGCGGTGTCGATGGCCTCGGCGGTGCTCGGCGCGGCCGCGCTCGAGGCGTCGTCGTCGGAGAGGAACTGATAGGCGAAGAAGCCGACCACGCCGATCAGGATGACGAACAGCAGGCTGACTGCACTGATGATCAGCGCGCGGGGCCGGCCTCGCTCGGGCGCAACGTCGCTCGAAGTGTCGGTGTCGGTGTCGGTGTTGTGGCCCACGGTCTTCGAGTCTCGTGTGGCGCTCGGCCGTTTGGCCTGCTTGCGCCGCGCGACCGGGGCCGTGCGTGCGGCAGCGCTCTTCTTGCCGCGGGGCGTGTCGGTCTCGCCGGTTGCCCCGGTGTCGTTCTTCTCAGTGTCCTTCTTCTCGGTGAGAGAGGTTGTATCAGTTGCCACTTCGTGCCCTTTCTAGAAGCTCTTGCCACCACTGGAGAAGTTCGACGCCGTTCGGGATGAGAAGCGGGTCGGCGACTGCGGGCGGCCCGGAAACCCCGCCCGGGGTGGTCATGTTGGTCGTTCCGAGTCCATTGGGTCGCGGTGCGTTTACCGCCCCGCGCTGTCCGTAGCCGTTTCCGGGCGGGCAGTAGCGGGTGAGATTGGGTGCGGTGACGGTGAGATCGCCGATCGCGCTGCGCGGTACGTCGTAGAACATGCACACCGGCCCCTGCGTGCCGATGAGGGCGAAGTCGGCGCGGTTGCCCTTGACGATCGATCGCAGGTCGAGCAGCCCCTGCGGAATCGTGTTCAAACCGGTTGTGAGCGCGGCATTTCGGTCGCTGATGATCGGCTCGACGACGGCCAGGTTGGCGAGCACACCGCCGAAGGTTCCGCGGTAACGATCGAAGAGAGTGCGGGTGCGCGCCAGGCTCTTCGGTCCGTGGTCGAGCAGGTAGACAAAGGTCGGCTGGTTGGCGTCGAGTTGGTCGGTGAAGTTCGCCACCGACCGCATGCCCGACTCGAAGGCCGCCGTGTTGTTGCTCATCGCGCCGAGCACGCTCAGCAGGTCGTCGAAGAGACCACGCAGGATCGGCGCATTGCGGTTGACGAGACTGGCGAGCGCGCTGCCGTTGCTGACGAGCTTGGCCAGCGCCTGATCGTTGTGATTGAAGGCGGCATAGAACTCGTTGCCGAAGGTGCTCAGATGGCCGGTCCCGATGCTGCGCAACACCGATGCGGCCTCGGTGATGATGGCGTCCATCTGCTTGGGCTGCAATTGCTGTGGGGCCTTGATGCTGTCACCGGATTTGAGGAACGGCGGCTCCTGGTCGGGCGTGATGATGTCGACGCTCTGGATGCCGGCCATCGAGGCCATGGTGACCTGCATGACGGAGTCGACCGGGATGAGGGTGTCGCCCCGGACGGTGAGTTCGATGTCGGCACTGTCGCCGGTGTCACTGAGGGACACCGATTTGACGGTGCCGATGTCGACGCCGCGAAGCGTGACCCCGGTGCCCGGGGTGAGGCCGAAGGCGTCGACCATGGTGGCGTGCAGCGTCATCTTGTCGCGCAGCCCCTCGGGCCCGGACACGAAGGTGATGCCGTAGGGGATCACCACGGCGGACAACACCAGGAAGATGATGAACTGCAGGGTTCCGGTGCGCGGCTTGGGCATCCGGTGGCGGCGTTTGGTTCCCGAGGGTGTGGTGTGAGTCATCGCGGGGCTCCTGGCCGGGTCGTCGTCGGGCGGGCCGGACTCGGTTGCGGTGTGGCGGGGCGATTGGCGCGAGCCTGCTTCTGAGGCCGCCCGAGGCCACCGGTGAGGGCGTCCTCGAGCTGCTTGGGTGTCGGCAGCGGCTGGCCGCTGAGCAGCAGCCCGCCGGTGAGGATCTGGTCGATGCCGCCGGGGATGTCGAGTGCACCGTCGAAGACGAGGTAGTCGCCGCGGATGGCCCGATTGAAGTTGCGCATGAACGAATTCATGTTGTTCAGCGTGGTGCCGACCGTCCCGTTGAACGCGGCCAACGACTGCACCAGGATGTTCGCGTTGGCGACCATCGTGTTCAGCGACGCCTGACGTCCCTTGACGACGGCGTCGAGATTGACGGCTAGCGTGGTGGTGTTTCGCATCAGCGATGCGACCTGATCACGCTGTGCGGCAAGGACTCCAACGGCGGTCGGCGCCTGCTGCAGGAAGTCGTCGACGACGGTTCGCTGGCTGACCAGCAGGTTGCTGACCTCGGTTGCAGCGGCGATCGCCGCGTTGAAGTCGTTGGTGTACACCGACGATCGGGACAGCAGCCGGTTGAGTGTGTCGATGAGATCGCCGACCTTGTCCGACCGGTTCTCGAACGCCGTGTTGAGGCTGTTCATCACCGACTGCAACTGGCTGACACCGCTGCCGCCCAGGATGTTTCCGAGTGCGGCCAGGGTGCTCTCGATCTGTGGGCCGACCGACGTCTGGGCGAGCGGCAGGTGTGAGCCGTCGCTGAGTTCGCCCTCGGGATCCTTGGGTGCGCTCAGCCGGATGAACGGAGTGCCCAGGGCCGACGGCAATTCGACGGTCGCATTGGTGTTGGCGGGCAGCGTGGTGCCGTCCTCGAGCGTCATCGTGATCTCGGCGTGGTTGCCGTAGAGGCCGATGTCGGTGACCCGTCCGACGATCTGCTGACCGTGGCGCACGTCGGCGCCCGACACCACTCCGTCGGCGGTGATCAGTTCGGCGGTCACGTCGAAGGAGTCGCCGCTGCCGGCACCCAACGGGAGATCCTGCAGTCCCGCCGAGCAGGCGGACAGCGGGATCGTCACGGCCGCTGCGAGAGTCGCGACGCGCAGTGCGGTCTTACGCCCGGCCATCAGTTCCCACCCCTCGGTGCTGGTGTCCCATTCCCTGGTGTCACTGCTGGGGGCCGGACGGGCAGCGCACCGCCGGTGATCGCCGAGACGATGCCCAGCGGATCGGACGAGCTGATCGGGAAGGCGATCGGGTTGGTGAGGCCTGCCCCGATGCAGATCGGCATCGGGAACTGATCGCACAGCGGCTTCAGCTTCTTGAACTGGGCCAGTGTGGTGGAGATGTTGAGGCGGATCCGACCACGACGGTCGGGGCCGATGGTGCTCGACAGGTTCTGCATCATCAGCGGTGCGAGATCCATGAACTCGGCGAGCCCGGCCTTGTTGGCGACCAGGGTGTTGCCGAGGTTCTCGAGGTTCTCGGCGACCACGCCCACGTCGTTGCCGTGTTGCATCACGAAGCCGTTGATCTGGTCGAAGACGATCCGCAGGTCGTTGAT
Organism: Gordonia sp. NPDC003585; assembly: GCF_040610755.1. Classification (NCBI taxonomy): domain Bacteria; kingdom Bacillati; phylum Actinomycetota; class Actinomycetes; order Mycobacteriales; family Gordoniaceae; genus Gordonia; species Gordonia sp. NPDC003585. The sequence goes on from NZ_JBEXMX010000093.1 coordinate 12,661, forward strand.
GGGTGTGGTGATGTCCTGGTTGGCGCCGGCCCACTGCGTGGACAGTCGGCTCATCGCCTCGACCAGGCCCGTCAGCGACACCTGCTTGGAGCGGAAGGTCTGCATGAGCTGATTGAGGCTCTCGATCAGATCCTGCAGATCCTCGGTGCGTGCGCCGAAGACGCCGGAGGCCGACGCCAGGCCCGTCATCATGGTGCCGAACTGTTCGCCGCGTCCGTCCCACGACTTTGCGGTGGCGGCCAAGAGCGTGCCGATGCCGTTGGGGTCGTTGTTGTTTGCGCCGCCCGGTGCAGGGCCCATGATCTTGGTCAGCGTGCCGATGCTGTCGAGCAGCTGGTCGAAGCTGATGGGGGAGTGGGTGTGTTCCATCGGGATGGTGCCGCCGTCGGGGAACTGCGGTCCGCCGGTGTAGGCCGGGCCGAGTTCGAGGTGGCGGTCGCTGATCACCGACGGATTCAGCACGTACGCCTGGACATTGGCGGGCAACTTCACGTCGGCCGGCATGCTCAGGGTGACGTTGACGTGGTTGCCGGCCGGCTCGACGGTCTCGATGCGGCCGATGTGGACGCCGAGCACCGTGACCTTGGAGCCTTCGTAAAGACCGTTGACGAAGGCGAATTCGGCATGCACGGTTCGGGTGTCGGCCTTGTCGACAAAGACGTACCAGTAGCCGGCGACGAGCGCGCCCACCAGCAGCAGTGCCATGAAGATCTTGCCGCCGTGGGTCTTACGCCGGCGTACTTCGCGAACTTGACGGAAGGTCATCAGCGGCACCCCTGCATCGCACCGAGCAAACACAGCATGTTGTCCGGGATCACCGCACTCGGCGACACCACGTCGGCCCAGTTGCCGTTGCCGGTCGCGTCGGTGATGGTCCGGATGGCCGGTGGCAACTGCTTCATGATGGCGTCGATGGTGGTGACGTTGGCGCTCAGCGTGCCGGTCACCGACTGGATATTCGTCACGAGTTGCCCCATCGGGATCTTCGGGAAGGTGGCGGCCATCTGGGCGAGAATGGTCCGGAGGTTGTCGACCAGGCGCGTCAGCACGATCCGGCGCACCGCGAGGGTCTGCACGATCAGCTGGGTGCTCGAGAAGGCACTCGCCACCGAATCACTCTGCTGCGCAGTCACTGTCGCGAGCCGCTTGGAGATGGCGAGCAGCTGGTCGATCTGCGTGCCGGTCTGGGTGATGGCCGCGGTGGCACCGGCCGCACCGGCGATCGACTGATCGAGGGTGTCGCCGTTGGGCACGATCTGGTTCATGGTGGTGATCATTGCGCGCACCGCGTCGGAGTCGATGTCGCGCGAGGTGTGCACCGCCGCGCTGGAGATGTCGTCGAGGTTGTACGGAACCGTGGTGCGCGACAACGGAATCGTGTTGTCGGGACCCACCTGGCCGGAGCCGGCCGGGATGATCTCCAGGTAGCGCTTGCCGAGCACGGTCCGCAGTCGCACCGTGGCGCGGGTCTGGTTTCCGAGCGGCTGGCCGTTGTCGAGGCGGAAACCGACCCGCACCTTGTCGCCGGCCAGGTCGATCGACTCGATGCGGCCGGCCGGAACACCTGCCACCAGAACCGGATCGGCGGTGGTGAGGCCGGAGGCGTTCTTGAGTTCGGCGGTGAACGGCGAGGTTTCGGCGTGGTACTTGAGCTGCGGGACGCCGAGGGCGATCAGCATGAGTGTCAGCAGGGTGATGATCCCGGCGGTACCCAGCACGGCCGCCGACGCACCCTGGGCACGCTTGTCGGACTTGAAGACGAACTCCAAGATTCCGACGAAGACGTCGATGAGTCTGACCAGAAACACGGGCTGGGCTCCTACTTTCTTTCCGGCTGTCGGCTGATGGGCAAGTCGTTGGTGGTCACGGGTTGTCGCATTCGCTCACATGCAGACCGGCGAGTGCTGCGGACCGAAGATGTTGGCCTCCAGGTTGAACGCCTTGAGGGTGAAGTTGCAGAGGTAGAGCATCATGAAGCCGCCGTAGCGTCCGCTCTGGTTGATCTTCTGCGCGAGCACCGGGAACTGTTTGAGGAATGTCGTGAACTGCGGGGTGTGGGCGACCCAGGTCGAGGTGACACCTTCCAGGCCGGTGAGGGCCTGCTGGAAGTTGCCGCCGGCCGACGTCATCATCTGCGCCAGTGAGGACACCGCGCGGTCGCCACTGGTGAGCAGGGCCGCGAACTGTCCGCTGTCGCCGACCACCGCCGACGTCAACGAGCTCAGCCCGTTGAACAGCTGGGTGAGCTGCGGGTTGTGTGAATCCATCGTGCCCATGAGCTCGTTGAGGTTGGTGACGAGCTGCGCGAAGATCGCGCTGTTGGCCGACAGATTCGATCCCATGCTGCCGATTTGCTTGAGCAGCAACTGGACCGAACCCTGGCGACCCTCGAAGGTGTCGACGAAGCCGCGGGCGAGTTCGTTGACCTGCTTGGGATCCAGCGCGGAGAACAGTGGCTGGAATCCGTTCATGAGAGCGGTCAGGTTCACCGGTGCCGACGTCGCTTCGACCGGGATGTCGGTGCCGTTGCGGCCCGGCTGTCCCGGACGAGCCTGGGAAAGCGCGATGTAGCGGGCGCCGAGCATGTCGCCGTACCGGATGGACGCGTGCACCTGCTGGGGAAGGCTGACGTCTTGCTGGATGTCGACCTCGACGTCGGCGAGCGCGGTGCCGTCGGGCTGCGGGCTGAACTCGATCTTCTTCACCCGTCCGATCCGCACGCCGGACATGGTCACCGGGTTGCCTTCCAGCAGGCCTTCGGCGTCGGTGAATTGGATGCTGTAGGTCGTCGTCGGACCCGAAACCGGAACGCGCAGAGTGTTGCTGACGATCACGGCCGCGATGATGCCGATGATCACGAAGGACATCGACTTGACGACGGTCACCCAGGACAGGCGGGTCATCGCACCCTCACCTCGTTTCCGCGGAGCATCGGGCCGAGCATCAATGTGGTCGCCGGGTTCGGGGTCGCCGCCACCGGTCCGCCGCGCAGCTGGGTCTCGAGCCCGGCCAAGGTGGGCGCTTCGGCAGCACCGTCGATGACGGCGGGTCCGGTGAAGCCGGACGGTGTGTAGCCCGGCCGCGCGGTCTGCCGAGGCGACAGCAACGGTGGGTTGGGGGCGCCGGGCGCGCGCACCGGACCGGTACCGAGGCCATTGCCGGCGCCGAAGCACTGCTGGCCGCGCAGGTTCACATACGTCGGGCAGTTGGCGGCCGTGTACGGCATCGGTTGCGAGAACGTCGGTACCGCAGTGATGTTGAACCGTCCGCTGGAGAAAAGGATGGTGCCGGCGGCACCGAACTTGGCGGCCTCGGTGACGGTGTCGGTGATGCCCGACGGGTTCTGCGCGACGGTCGACAGGATGACGTTCGTCGAACTCAGCACCGTGATGAGGTTCTTGCGCTGCTGCGCGATGAACGGGGCGACGCTCCCGACGAAGCCGGAGGCCGAGGCGAGGAAGGCGCCGAGGTTCTCCTGGTGTTCCACGATCCCACGGGAGATCGAGGTGGTCGACTGCAGGGTCCGGGTGATCGATGGTGTTGCGCGACGCAGGCTTTCGACGACGGCACGGAACCGCGGCGTCGAGTCGATGAATCGGTTGATGGTCGATTCGAGTTCACGCGACGCCTGCCACCAGTCGTCGATCATGATCCCGAGATCTCCACCGCTGGTACCGATTGCCTGCGAGACCGCGGCAAGCGCGATGTTCATCTTCTCCGGCTGCACTTCGGCGAGGACGCTGGAGAGCTTGCTGAAGATGTCGTACAGGTTGATCGCGTCGGGTCCGGCGTCGATCTTGATCTCGTCACCGTCGCTGAGCGACTCGGTGGACCCGGCCGGGGCCAGCGAGTTGTCGACGAGCTGAACATAGATGTCGCCGAAGAACGTTCGGGGAAGAACCCGCATGACGACGGTGCTCGGGATCTTCGACAGTTCGTCTTCTTTGATGGCGAGACTGACCTGCGACGACGTTGTGCCGGCGTCGATCGAGCTGATCTCGCCGACCTTGACGCCGTGGTAGCGCACGGGTGCGCCGGTGGTGATGAGACCGGCCTCGACCGGCACCTCGGCGTGGATCTCGGGTTCGGTCTCGAGAACGCCGGTGCTTCGGGCCACCATCCAGATGGCGAAAGTGCCCACGAGGACGGTCGCGATGAGGGCACGCAGGATGTAGGACGTGCGGGACACGGGATTTCCGGGCAGCATGACCGACATTTCAGATTCCGAATCCCGGAATCTGCGGGACCAGGCCCCAGAGTCCGAACGTGAAGATGACGTCGAAGATGCCGATCGCGAGGATCGACGTGCGCAGCGCGCGGCCGGCGGCCTGGCCGACACCCTCGGGTCCGCCGGAGGCGAAATAGCCATAGCTGCAATGCACGAGCGCCACGATGGCGGCGAAGACGATCGCCTTGGTCGCCGAGTAGAGCAGGTCGGTGGGGGTGAGGGCGAGATGGAAGAAGTAGTCGTAGGTGCCCGAGGATTCGCCGTTGTACCAGACGACCACGAGGCGGGTGGCGATGTAGCTCGCCAGCAGGCCGACCATGTAGATCGGCAGGATGCAGACCATCGCGGCGATCATGCGGGTGGTCGCGAGGAACGGGATCGACCGGATGGCCATCGAGTCCAGCGCCGCGATCTCGTCGGAGATGCGCATCGCGCCGACTTGTGCGGTGAATCCGGTTCCGACCTTGGCGGCCAACGCAATTCCGACGACGACGGGCGCGAGTTCGCGGGTGTTGGCGATCGCCGCGAGCATGCCCGACAGCGAGGTCATCCCCACCAACTGGAGTCCGCGGTAGGTCTCGACACCCAGCATCATGGCCGCGGCGAGTGACATGGCCAACACGATGCCGAGGGTGCCGCCGCCGGAGAGCAGGGACTTGGAACCGAAGGTGACCTCGGCGATCTGGTTGAGCACGTGCTTGCGGTAGTGCACCAGGGTGAACGGGATCGCGATGATCGAGCGCCAGATGAAGGTGACGAACTCGCCGAGCCGGACCAGACCGGACGTGAACTGTTGCAGCCGAGCCGAAGTGCGGCGCTGGACGCGCAAGGAGAAGTCTGCGGAAACCATCAGTACGCTCCCACCGCCGGGACGATCACCGTGTACAGCTGCGACAGGATCGTGTTGAAGATGAACACCAGCGCGAAGGCGATGACGACGGCCTCGTTGACCGCGTCGGCAACACCGCGTGGTCCGCCTCGGGCGTGTAATCCCTTGAAGGTGGCCACGATTGTGGATGTCAGCGCGAAGATGGTCGCCTTCACCAGCGCCATGACGAAGTCCGAGAAGCGTCCGTACTGGCTGAAGGTCGCCATGAAAGCGCCGGCGGGCAGGTGCTGGACGTAGATGTGGTAGAGGTAGCACGCCCCGACGCCGGTCACGGTGATCAGTGAGCACAGCACGAGCGAGACGATGATCGCGGCCAGGATGCGCGGCGCGACGAGACGCTCGATCACGTTGAGCCCCATGACTTCCATCGCGTCGATCTCTTCGCGGATCTTGCGGGAGCCGAGGTCGGTGCAGATCGCGGAACCGGCGACACCGGCCATCATGAGCGCGCAGACGAGGGCCGAGGCCTGACCGACGATGACGAAGGCGACGACCGCACCGGAGTATCCGCCGGCCCCGATCCGGCCGGCGAGTTCACCGACCGAGACGGCGATGAAGACACCGACGGGAATCATCAGCAGCAGCGACGGTCCGGTGCTGACCCGTCCGATGAAGACGGTCTGGTTCAGCGTCTCGGCGATCGACAGTCGACGTCGAAATGTGGCGACGACGAGGGCCCCGATGGCCTGGAGTGCGAATCCAAGAGTGTGGCCGGCCTCGTTCGCGAGATCGCGGACCGGCCCCTTGGATGCGGGCAGCTCGAACGCCAATGTGACCCCCTGTCATCGTGCGCGCTCTTGAAGCGGCGAGACGGGTCGCACCTACTGCGTATGGTGTGACCCGCATCGCAACGGAAAGCTATCGTGTTTCATATATGAAATCAACTCCTGAGTTGGTCGATCGACCAGAATTGGGGTTCACGCGGCTCCCTGAGGTGCTCGAGGCGCTAGCTTTCGCCGCTCCCTGAGGTGCTCGAGGCGCCAGCTTTCGCCGCTCCCTGAGGTGCTCGAGGCGCTAGCCGAGAGCCTCGAAGGGGCCTGGTGAGACGACAATCTGAGCTCACCAGGGGCTTCGAGGCTCGTCGCTATCGCTCCTCGCACCTCAGCCATCGGGAGGGGCCTCCTCGCACCTAGCCATCGGGAGGGGCCTCCTCGCACCTCAGCCATCGGGAGGGGCTTTCTCGCACCTCAGCATCGGGAGGGGCTTTCTCGCACCTCAGCCGTCGGGTGGGGGCTTCGTGTGGCCATCGGGTGGGCGGCTCGCGCCCGAGTCATCGGGAGTCTCGTCCGAAAACCGGTGGCCCCGCCGCCAGCCCATACCGCAGGATGACGACTCATGAAGAGACGTTTCGCGCAGGTGGATGTGTTCTCGGCGGTCGGCACTCTCGGCAATCCGGTCGCCGTGGTGCTCGACGGGGATGGACTGACGCCCGACGAGATGGCGGCGTTCGCGCGGTGGACGAACCTGTCGGAGACGACGTTCGTGCTGCCTGCCACCGACCCGCCTCATGCTGATGTTGCCGCCGACTACCGGCTGGTGATCTACACGCCGGGCGGTGAGTTGCCGTTCGCGGGTCATCCGACGCTGGGGTCGGCGTTCGCCTGGCTCGCGGCCGGTGGGACTTCGCGTAGGGAACGGATCGTTCAGGAGTGCGGGATCGGCCTGGTCGAGATCCGGGAGGAGGCGGGGCGGTTGTCGTTTGCCGCGCCGCCGTTGACCCGGTCGGGCGCGGTCGATGCAACAACGGTCGACGAGGTGTGTGCGGCTCTGGGCGTCGGGATCGACGAGGTGTCGGATGCGCAGTGGGTCGTCAACGGGCCGGAGTGGATGGTCCTGCAGCTGCCGTCGGCCCAACGCGTGCTGGACGTGACACCAAACATGGCCGCTCTCGGCGATCACCTCGTCGGGCTGGTCGGCGCCCATCCGGCC
>NZ_JBEXMX010000094.1:0-19698 GCF_040610755.1 Gordonia sp. NPDC003585
CGGATTCCGCAACCTCAACAACTACATCTTGCGGTCACTGATCCACTCCGGCGGCCTCGCAGAACACCTCGATGCACTCTGAATCCGGAAGAGCCCTATATCGAGTCTGTGCTAACAAGAGGTGGTGAGCGCTGTGCACAGGTGTCACGGCGGTGTCACAAGCCCCGTGACACGGTGTGACCGCTGTTGACCCCGCCGCAGGTCAGGGATGTGTGCGAGAGCGCTAACAGTGGTCGTGTACTGGATTTAGGTTCCAGTACTACGGAGGTTCAAGTAGCCCTCTCGCGCACCACTGCATCTGGGGACTGGCTCCGCGACCTCAGACCTCGCCCACAGCGTGCTCGTCCACCGGATTGATGCGACGCACGATCAGCGGGTCCTGGTTGGTGAACGGAAAGTCCGGCAGATCGTCGATGTGGGTGTCGAACGTCGCGGCCAGCACTTCGCGGGAGTAGGCGCTGATCGACGCCCGGTATCCGATGTCGCCCGGCGTGGGTTGGTCGAAGAAGATCAGGAAGTGGAGGTCGGGTGCGTCGACCACCTCGATGTGGTGGGGATAGGCGCGTGGGACGAAGTAGACGTCGCCGCGCTGGAGATACCAGGTGTCGAGGGTGCCGTCGGGATTCATGATCGTCATGCGTGCGGAGCCGGAGTGGACGTAGCCCATCTCGGCGGTGACCGGATGCCAGTGCGGCTCGCGCATGCCATCCTCGCGGATGCGCAGTGAGTACATCGACAGATCCGTGAGGGCCGGCCAGAACTGTTTGCGTGCGGTGTGTGCCGAGCCGAATCCGGCGTCGACGGCTGCGCCGAGGCCTTCCAGGTCCAGCTTGTGCGGATCGTTGAATCCGGCGTTCGACGGAATGACCGGATCACCCACGCGCGCAGCGAGTTTGCGGTCGACGGTGCTGCGTCGAATCTTTGCGAAGTCGCTTGCGGGGAGATCGTAGGTGTTGCCGAGTACCGCGTCGGTCATCGCGCCGAACGCGGCACCCAACCCAAAGTCTTCGGGCCGCTCGCTACGGAATGCGAGCACGAACTCGGCCGGCTCGTCGCCGATGTTCTCGATGTGATGCAGTGCGCCGGAATCGATGTGGAACATCTCGCCCGCGGTCACGGTGAAACTGGAGAACGAACTGTGGTCGTCGAGAACCGACACGAGTGAGGTACCCGAGACGCAGTAGGTGAGTTCGTTGCAGTTCGCATGCCAGTGTGGAGTACGCATCGCGCCGGGATTGATGACGATGCGCTTGATCGACAGCCCGCGCAGGATGGGGAACTCGTCGGCGGTGATGCGTCGGATCGAACCGAAATCGGACTCTTCGACGAGGTCGCCGTCGAGCAGCGACGTCGCGTGGGTGCCGTGCCGGGTGGGTGCTGCCATGATCGGCTCCGATTCTGCGAGAGGGGTTGGGCCACACAGTAGATCAATCGGTCACGGTGGGAGCGCGGATCGGCGTCCGTCGAACGGGAGAACCCTGTGCGAAGCAGCGCTGCATGTCCGGCGCACGTGTGACGATTCCGACGGAAGTCCACCCGCAAAGTTCAACAGACACGATAGGAGCCGACATGGGTTGGAACAGATGGGCAAGCAGAGCGGCGTTTCGAGCCGGAGTTGGAGCGTTACTACTGGGGGCGGGGATCGGGACCGCGCTCGTGGCACCGGGGCAGGCGACGGCGGCGCCTCGACCGGTCGACGAGGGTTCTGTCTCGGCAGGGATTCTCAGCCATGTGCCGGGTCGGCAGGACGTTGCCTCGCCGTACGTTGGCACCTGGGGTGGGCACGGCCGCGGTATCAACATCTACGCCAACGGTTTCGCGAAGGTCTCGGTCGCGTCGGGCGCCTCCAACTATGAGAAGTGGGATGCCCGCTGGCGACCCGCCGGCCGCGGCATCGTCGTGACGTTCGTCCGACGCACCGAGAGCGCCGGCGATGTGGGGGCGGGTATCCACCGAGGCACCAAGTGGTACGGCTCGCTCAAGCGGGTCCGGGGCTACACAGTGCTCGAGTTCGACCGACTGCCGGGTGTGTACTGGTGCACTCGGGCAGGTAACAACGCGGGACTCTGCGGGGCGTGATCCGTATGAAGTTGGGGCCGGAAGTCGGCCCCAACTTCAAACGGATGGGCGAGCTTCGAAGCACCTGGTGAGAGGACATTGTCGTCTCGCCAGGCCCTTCGAGGCTCGTCGCTTGCGCTCCTCGCACCTCAGGGAGCGGATAGGAGGCTCCTCGCACCTCAGGGAGCGGATAGGAGGCTCCTCGCACCTCAGGGAGCGGATAGGAGGCTCCTCGCACCTCAGGGAGCGGATACGAGGCTCCTCGCATCTCAGGGAGCGGGTGGAGACTTTCGGGTCAGCGCGCCGGGACGGCCAGGCCAGGGATCTGCGGAAGCAACGGCGCGGGGGTGCGACGTTCCGCGGAACGCCGCGGCGCGGGCGCACGCGATGGGCGCGGACTCGGCGTCGACGCGATGGTCGGGCTGGGCAGGGTGGCGCGATCGCGATTGGCCTCGGCGCCACGACCGGTTCCGGTGGCGTCGTCCTCGCGCAGACACATCGACCGCACGACGTTGTGATAGTTCACCAGGCCGTAGGTGAGGGGGAGTCCGGCGAAGACGGCGATGACCTTGGTGGGCGACAGAAAGCCGACCGTCGGGGTGCCCAAGACTTGACCCTCGACGAGCCCGCCCACCGTGCTGAACAGCCACAACGACAGGTAGTAGCTGTAGTACGCCGCGGTGAGTGACTTCGTGACGGTCAGATCCGCCAGGGGCACGGTCGCGGCGAGATTGTCCCCCTGCGCAATGTTGTGATTGAGGCCGATGACGACTTCGAGCGGTGCACCACCGATGTAGGGCACCAGGGCGCCGATATAGTCGACGATCACCTCGGCGGCGCTGAAGTCGGCCGGATCGGCGGGAATGATGTTGAGCGGGATCTGCGTCGTGCGCATCGTCGCCATGATGCGGTTGCCGGCCGATCGGATCGCGCTGCGCTCCGCATCGGTGCGGACCATGCGCTGTGCGTAATCGGTGGTGCGCGCGAGGATTCGGCTCAGTGTGAGGTCGCTGATGGGGTGGCAGGTCTCTTCGTCGGTGAGGGCGAGCTGATTGGCGGTCTCTTGGATGATCGGTGCGATCGGAACGTCGAAGCGGAGGTTCTTGCTGGGTCGTCCCGCCTGGTCCCGCTGCTCGGCGGTCACCCGCGCGACGCACTGATTGACGAGGGAACTCGAGATCGCCTGATAGAGCCGGAGCGCTCCGAGCTGACCGCCCAGCGTGACGATGCTGATGAGGGTGTTGTAGGTGATGTAGCCCGCGAACGACTCGAGCGCAGTGCCCGTCAGTGGGCTGCCCAGGAACGGCACCAAACCCGCGCCGACGCGGGCGGGAGCGATCACCGTCGCGAACAGGTAGATGAAGGCCGTCTCCACGGCCTGGCTCACGGTGATGTCGCCGAGTTCGATCGCCTCGCCCTGCCGGCCGTCGCGGATCTTCAGCAGGTTCGAGATGATCAACTGCGAGATGGGTGCCCGGTATTTGAGCGCCTTGTCGTCCCGGTCGGCACCGAGCGACTGCGGATCCTCGGACACGGCGAGCGTCGACACCCCGATCCGCTTCATGTCCCGATGTGCCTGGGCGCGCTGCGCGTTGGCCGCGGCCTTGAGCTGGGGCGGGAGGGTGGGGTAGATCGACTCGAACAGCGAGTCGTAGACGACCGCCAGCGTGGTGAACTCGCCGCTGACGCAGACGGTGGTCTTGCCCTCGTTCTCGGTCAGCGGCTTCAACAGCGACCGCTTGGACTCCGCGATCCGGTCCTGACGCTCCTGGTAGGTTTCCGCCTTGCGCTGGGCCGGAGTCTTCTCGGCGCGCGCGACGGTGCTGGTCAGCCCCGAGTACGGCGTCCCGGTGACCACCGCGGCCGACCCGTTGGCCGTGGCAGTCGCCATACAGAATGCGCACAGTGTTGCTGTTGCCGTGACTCGGACGAACCACCTCCGCCGCCGCCCGACCGCCTGGCGTTCCACCTGCACTCTGTGTACCCCGCGCTCTCACTCACCCTGCTCAGACGAGCAGCCCCGAAATTCGGACTTAGCATAGCCTGAGTGAGTCCCGCGTCAGTGTGCAGTGGGTCACCCGCCGCGGTACTTGTTCACGTACTCGTTCATCGTGGCGAGCTGGTACCTCGACACCTCGTGAGCGTTCTCGTTCTCGGCGAACACGCTCGAGACCATCACCGAGTCGTCGCGGTCATAGAAGCCGATCTCGCCGAGCGTCGAGAAGAACTCGTCCCAGTCGACGTCGCCGTCGCCGATCTTCAGATGCTGATGCACGCGCACAGCATTTCCCGGCGGATTGGTGATGTACCGAAGCCCATGTGACGCATGGTGATCCATGGTGTCGGCGACGTGGACCAGGCGCAGCATGTCACCAGCAGCGGTCATGATCTCGCGCATGTTCCCGCCGGCACTCGATCGGCCCGCTCGCTCCGCTCCCGGCGCCATATGAAAGCTGTGGCAGCCCACGAAGACCATCCCGATATTGCGTGAGTTGACCCCGCGGATCACCCGGATCGCCGCCAATCCATCTTCGACGAAGTCGTCCGGGTGCGGATCGATCCGAACGTCGATGCCTTCGCGCTCGATGATCGGCAACAGCTCCTCCATCGACCGGTAGAACGCGCGCTCGGACTCCTCGGCCTTCTCCGGGCGGCCGGAAAACTCGGTGTTCATCACGTTCACCCCGAGGTCGACGGTGATCTGGATGGCCCGCTTCCAATACCGCACGGCCGCCTCGCGGGCGTCCTCGTCGGGTCCCGACCACCGCAACACCGGCAGCACCGACGCGATGCCGACGCCGGCGTCGTCGCACGCTCTCCGAAACTTGGCCACCAGGGCGTCGTCGGCCTTGGGGTGATTGAAGAACGGGATCATGTCGACGTGCGGCGTCAACTGCAGGTATTCATATCCCAATTCGGCGACGACGCCGGGCAGTTCCAGCAGCGAGTAGTCGTGGTGGAAGGGGGTCGGATCGAGTGCGACCTTCATGATTGCTCCTTCAGCTGAATCGGACCGCGGGAATGCCACAGCCGCCCAGATACTTTCGGGTTCGCTGGGCGATCGGCAGAGGTGCGTCGACCGAGCACGGATACATATCCTGTTCGACGATCGCGAAGATGTCGATGTCGAGTCCGGCCACCGCGTCGAGCAGGGGTGGCATCTCGGGGATGCCGCGCGGTGGTTCGGTCATCGCGCCCAGCTTGACGGCCTCGCCGAAGGGCAGGTCGTCGGCGGCGACCTTGGCGCGCACCTCCTCGTCGACCTGCTTGAGGTGCAGGTACCCGATGCGGTCTGGGTGCTTGGTGATGATGGCGAGATTGTCTCCGCCGCAATAGGTCACATGCCCGGTGTCGAGGCAGAGGTTCACGAACTCGCTGTCGGTGTTCTCCAGGAAGCGGTAGATGTTCTCCTCGGTGTCGACGTGGCTGTCCGCGTGCGGGTGGTATTGCGCACGGACGCCGTACTTCTCGAACATCGCCCGGCCAAGTTCGTTCATGCCCTCGGTCTTCTTGCGCCACTGCTCGTCGGTGAGCACGCGATCCTCGAGGACCGCTCCGGACGCGGGATCGCGCCACATCTCCGGGATCACCACGACGTGCTTGCCGCCGACCGCGGCGGTCAACCTGGCGACGTCCTCGATCTGCGTCCACACCGCATCCCACGAGTCGTCATGATGCAGATGTTCGAAAACCGTTCCCGCCGAGAGCTTCAGGCCACGGGTACGGAGCTCGTCGAGCAGCTTCTCCGGATCGGTGGGGAGGTAGCCGTACGGGCCGAGTTCGATCCACTCGTAGCCCGACGACGACACCTCGTCGAGGAAACGCGTGTACGGGGTCTGCTGTGGGTCATCGGGAAACCAGACTCCCCAGGAGTCGGGTGCGGAGCCGACGATGATGCTGCTCATGATGTGTGCCTTTCGTGCTTTCAGGATGCGGGGGTGAGGGTGGGGTAGACGATGGTCTCGGCGTTGCCGGTGGACAGCGAGCGTGTCGCCGCCTCCGCGATCGCCTGAGCTTTCAGGGCTTCCGAAAGCGTTGGGCCGATGGGTGTTCCGGTGGACACAGCGGCGACGAAGTGATCCAGGGCGCTGCGGTAGGTGGGCGCGACGCGTTCGAACCACCCTGGGTGCAGGCCGTCCAGGGTCACGCTTGTGCGGCCATAGCGGGTGACCGCGCCGGTGCGCTGCCGGTCGGACTCGGCCATACCGTCGGAGCCGAGCACCTCGATGCGTTCGTCGTAGCCGTAACCGGTGCGGCGGACGCTGTCGATCTGGACCAGGGTGCCGCTGGGCATGCGCAGGGTGACCACCGACGTGTCGACGTCGCCGAGGTCGCTCATCCGGGGGTCGGTGAACACCGAACCCGCGGCGTACACCGACTCCGGGTCTTCGCCGGTGATCCAGCGTGCGAGATCGAAGAAGTGCACGGTCTGATCGCGCATCTGCCCGCCCGACACCGCGATGTAGTCCAGCGGCGGCAGGGCCGGACCGCGGGTGGTCATCCCGACGAGTTCGACGGTGCCGAGTTCGCCCGAGGTGGCCAGTCGGTGCAGTTCGGCGTAGTCGCGGTCGAACCGCCGGTTGAAGTCGACCATCATCGGACGCTCACCACCGACCTCGGCGACGACCTCGGTGGCGTGCGCCAGATCCAGGTCGATCGGCTTCTCGCACAGGCAGGCCAGCCCGGCGGCGGCCGCCGTGCGCAGATGCTGCGCGTGCGTGTCGGTCGACGACGCGATCAGCACCGCGTCGAGGTCGGCCGGGTTCATGGCGTCGGCAAGGTCGAAGACCTGGGTTCCGTGCCGGTCGGCAAGCGCTCGGGCGCGGTCGGCGTCGATGTCGGCGACACCCACGAACTCGACGCCTGGGTGGGCGGCGAGGTTGGTGGCGTGGACGGCGCCGATGAAACCGGCGCCGATGAGGGTCATGCGAATCACGCGGGTACTCCTGTGAGGTTGGTGGTGGCGACCGGTGCCCCGGCCCTGTCATGTGAATCAAGCACGGCAGCAACGAATTCGACGCCGATGAGGCCGTCGCGTCCGGTGGGGAAGGACAATTCGCGCACCGGTGCGTCGAAGCCGTCGCGGTGGGCGGTCAGCGCATCGGCGAGGTCGGCGTAGAAGTTGGCGAACGCCTCCAGGAAGCCTTCCGGGTGGCCGAGTCCGGCCCGGGTGAGGCGCCCGGCTTCGATCGACAGCCGCGGTGACCCCTGGTTGAGCACTGTCTCGACGCCGTCGTGGTCACGAATACGCAGGCGGGTCGGATCGTGGTGATCCCACTCGAGGGCTGCTCGTGACCCGAAGACCCGGATACGCAGTCCGTGGGGATTACCGGTCGCCGCCATGCTCGCCCAGAGCGATGCCTGCGCGCCACCGGTCAGCGCCACGCGCATGGTGGCGTTGTCGAAGACCGCCCGACCCGGGACGAGGGTGTCCAGCTGTGCCGACACCGCGGTGGGTTCCTGCCCGGTGACGAACCGAAGGAGATGAACGGCGTGGGTGCCGAGGTCGGCGACGACACTGGCCGACCCGCCGATGTCCGGATCGGTGCGCCAGCGCGCCTGACGGTGTTCGCCCTGCTCGAGGGGACGTGCCGCCCAGCCCGACGCGTGTTCGACCGACACGAACCGGATGTCACCGAGTTCACCGCCGCGCACCCGGTGAGCGGCCTCGCGCACCATCGCGTAGGCCGAATAGCAGTGTGGGACAGCCAGTATCGCGTCGTTGTCGGCAGCGATACGGACCAGTTCGCGGGCGTCGTCGGCGTGGAGGGTGAGCGGCTTCTCGCAGACCACCGAAATGCCACGCGACAGGAATGCCCGCGTGACGTCAAAGTGGCTGTCGTTGGGGGTGACCACCACGGCCACGTCGATACCGTCGGGCCGAGAGGACTCGGCCGCGGCCATGTCCTCGTGATCGCGGTAGATGCGGTCGGCCGGTACGCCGAGATCGGCACCCATGCGTGACGACGCAGTGTGGTCGCGACCGAAGACGCCGGCCGCCAGCGTGTAGCGACCGTCGAGGTTCATGCCCGCCCGGTGCGTCTTGCCGATGTCGGCGCCTTCACCGCCGCCGACCATGCCGGCCCGCAGGCGTGGGCCCGGTGCCTCGGTCATCTGTTTCTGCCTTTCGTGTCCCGAATGTGACGTGGTGTGCGGTCTCATGTGGGACAGTGGTTTGGGACGAGATTGGGACCGGTCCCAATCACCGTACGTGGTACGGGTCACAAGAGCAATAGGATGGTCGATCGTGGCGGAAAGTGAACTCACCGACAGCGCCGGCGAGGTACGTCGGGCGGCGACCATCAGAGACGTCGCTGTGCATGCCGGGGTGTCGAAATCGCTGGTGTCGCGCGTCCTGCGCGACGAGCCCAACGTGAGCGACGAGCGTCGCGCCCGCGTGCGCGAGGCGATGGCCGAACTCGGGTATCGGCCCAACTCGATCGCTCGCGGACTCTCGCAGTCACGGAGCGGGACGGTGGGCGTCATCATCAACGATCTGCGCAACCCGTGGTACGTCAGCCTGCTCGAAGGTCTCGCGACCTCATTCGACGCGGTCGACATCGCACCGCTGTTGGTCGACGCGCGATTGGACCATCGGGTCGGCCGCGACACCGTCGAAACCCTGCTGTCCCGGCAGGTCGACGGGATCGTGGTGGTCGGAACCACCGATGCCCGAGTCGCGGTGGAGCGGGCCGCCGAGTCGGTCCCGGTGGTCTTGGCCGGCACCCTCGAGCCGGACCTGCCCACCGTCGACATCTCCGTCGACGATGACCTGGCCGGATCGCGACTGGCCACGACGCATCTGCTCGAACTGGGTCATCGGCGGTTGGCTCACCTGCAGGGTCCGGCCAAGGTCGGCACCTTGCGTCGTACGGGTTTCGAGGACGCGATCGCCGAGTTCGGGACCGCCCAAGGCGCGCCGGTCGACCAGGTGGTCGAGTTTGCGGGCATGACCGAGGAGGGCGGCCATTCGGCAACTGCGCGACTGCTGGATTCACCAACGCCGCCGACCGCGATCTTTGCCTTCAACGACATGACCGCACTCGGCGCGTTGTCGGCGGCCGACGAGCGGGGGCTCTCCGTGCCCGGTGACCTGTCGCTCATCGGTTACGACGACACCCAACTCGCGCGGCTGCGGCACATCTCGCTGACGTCGGTCGACAACGGCAACTTCACGGTGGGTGCCCAGGCCGCGAAGTTCCTGATCCAGCGGATGGAGCGTCCAAGCGCGCCGCAACGGATATATCGACACGCCCCGGGACTCATGGTGCGCCGCACCACCGCGGCACCGCGATAACACTCGATACGCTGTCACCGTGCCACCCAGCGACCTGCCACTGTCCGACACCGCCGTCATCGACCGGCTCGGCGCCGACCTCAGGTCGGCCGGATACACCACCGACGGTGTCGCGGATCTGCTGGGCGAGGAGGCAAATGCTGCTCTTGGTCGGGGAGTGTGGTGGCCCGCCCTGCGAGCGGCCGATGCCGCACCACCGGCACAGGCTCGTCTTGCGACCATCGTCCGATTGTTCATCCTCGGTGCCGATGAGGCCGAAGAGTCGGTGGCGCAGGCATTTCCGTCAAACGGATGGCATGCGCTGTGGGTCAACAGGGTGATCGACCGAACGGCGACCGGGCGGCTGCGGGCGGCTCTCGACATCCGGCCGCACGGCGACGAGGCCCACGAGTTCCTGGTGATCTCCGATCAGGACGCGGCCATGCGCGCCGCGCCGGTGTCCCACGACCACGTGCTCGGCATCGGTGGCGCGTCGATCTCGTTGGCGCGTGCGATCATTCGTGAACCCGTTGCTCGAGCCCTGGACATCGGCACGGGATGCGGAATCCAGGCGCTGCATCTGAATGCGCACTGCGACGAGATCGTTGCCACCGACACCAATCCGCGCGCCCTCGCGCTCGCGGCGGCCACCGCTGCGATCAACGGCATGCGTTGGGATCTGCGTGCGGGCAGTCTGTTCGAGCCGGTTGCGGGTGAACGCTTCGATCTCATCGTGTCGAATCCGCCGTTCGTCGTCGGGGCCGGCGATCGCGACTACATCTATCGGGATTCCGGGATGGCGGGAGATGCGCTGTGCGAGAGTCTCATCCGCCAGATCCCCGATCACCTCGAACCCGGTGGCACGGCGCAGTTGTTGGCCAACTGGATGATTGCCGACGGTGCCGACTGGCGTGAGCGGGTGGGTGGCTGGGTGCGCGACACCGGACTCGACGCGTGGGTGGTGCAACGTGAGGCCGCCGATCCGGTCGACTACATCTCGTTGTGGCTGTCGGACGCGGGGGAGCGGCCGGAGGAGGCGGCCCGACGCGGCGCGGAATGGCTACAGTGGTTCGCCGAGTCGGGCATCTCCGCGATCGGCATGGGTGTGATCACGTTGCGCGCGCCCGCGTCGGGTCAGCACCGTGCCGCCGACGTCGTCGTCGAGGAGATCGCCGGTGCCGGTGAAGAGGTGACCGGCCCGGAGGCGCAGGCCTTCCTCGCGCGCCGTACCTATCTGCGCACCAGCACCGACGAGGAGTTGCTGCGACGGCGGTTGTCGACCGCACCGGTCTTCCTCGAGGAGCAGTCACTACCGGGCGAGGAAGGCTGGCAGCAGGTGTCGGCCACGGTCCGCAGACCCGGCGGTCCCGGCGCGGTTCTCGGCGTCGACGAGGTGTCGCGAGCCCTGCTCGCCGGTTGTCGGGGTGAGGTTCCGCTGGGGGCACTGATCGAGTTGCTCGCGGACTTCCACGACGTCGACGCCGACGCGCTGGCCGCTGCTGCGCTCCCGGTTGTGCGAGAGGCGATTGGTCGGGGGATTCTGTTCGAGGTCTCCAACGCTGCACCTGCCGCTGGCTAGGTGCGAACCCTCGCTGGTCGAGCCGACTCCGAGCCGCCAGGCGAGGCGTCGTGTCGAGACCCCTGGTGAGACAACAATGTCGTCTCACCAGGGGCTTCGAGGCTCGCAGGCTCGCACCTCAGCCATCGGGAGAAGGGCGCCCTCACGGCGCGGTGGTGGGGCCACCGAGCGGGTGGTGGGGCAACCGAGCGGAGGTCGCGTCAGCCGAACGTCGCGTCGAGCGCGGAGGTGAGATCGGTCGCGAGGTCGTCGGCGTCTTCGAGTCCCACCGAGAATCGCAGGTGTCCCCAGCGGCGGAAGTCTTCCGGGTAGGCGGCGACCCGCGGACCGTCGGGGCCGACGTGGACGATCAGGGATTCGTCGTGACCGAGCGACACCGCCGACGTGATGATCTTCAGGGACGAGACGAAGCGGTTCTGGGTGGCCGCGTCGCCGCGCACGGCGAACGCCATCATCGCGCCGAACCCCCGACCGTCGAATTGCTTTGCCGCAAGCGCGTGTTGGGGATGCGACGGCAGCCCGGGGTAGGCGACGAAGGCGACCCTCGGATCGTCGTGCAGAACCTGCGCCAAGTGAGCGGCGGTGCGTTGGTGCTGTTGCAGGCGCAGTGGCAACGTGATCGCACCCCGCGCGATCAGCCACGCGTTGAACGGCGAGATGACGCCACCGACGTCGACCATCGCCTCCGCACGAATGCGATCGATGAGGTCAGACCTGCCGAGCACCGCTCCGCCCATCGCGTCACCGTGGCCGTTGATGTACTTCGTGAGCGAATGCACCACCAGGTCGGCGCCCGCGTCCAACGGCCGATACAGCGGCGGGGGAGTAAATGTGGAGTCGATGAGCAGCAGTGCATCGGCGTCATGCGCCAATGCCGCCAACGCAGCGATGTCGGCGACCTTGGTCGTCGGATTGGCGATCGTCTCGGCGACCAGCATCCGGGTCCGCGGTGTGAACGCAGCGGCCACCGCGTCGGCGTCGGCGATGTCGACAAAGGTCGCCTCGATGCCGTGCTTCTGCGGCAGCAGGTGCGACCACAACTTCCAGGTCGCCTCGTAGGTCGTGTCGGATACGACGACGTGGTCGCCGGTCCGTAGGAAGGTGAAGAACACCGCGTGCAATGCCGCCACCCCGGAGGCCAGTGTGACGGCGTCCTCGGCGTGTTCCATGGTCGCCAGTTTTGTTTGCAGCGCAATCTGATTCGCGCCGGTGTTACGGGTGTAGAACAGCTGGTCGGTGCCCGACCAATCCAGCGACGCGGGGTCGTCGGGCAAGCGATACGAGTTGGCCATGGTGATCGGCGTGCGGATCGCCGGGCCGCTCGTGTCGTTGCCGCTGTGCACGCTGACGGTCATGTCGCCGGTCATGTCGGTGCCCCTACTTTCTCGGATCGTCGGTCGGGTTGCTGCGAAAGCAGGATCATCGGAGCGCGGTGCAGCTTGTCGATGCGTGCTGAGCTACGGAACTCCGCCCACCCCCAACAGACCCCGAAGACGAGCAACGCAGCCGAGCAGGTGGTGATCGAGGCCCACGGGCGATGAGCGATGTGGATGGGCACCACGACAAGCGCAATCGCCTGGATGACATAGGAATCCAGGCTTCGCGAACCCGTCATCACCAGCGGACGCAGCCAGTCGCGATGCCACCACCGCAGCAGCAGCCGAAAGAACCCGTAGACCGCGGGAATGGCGATCCACGCGCAGATCGCGCGGGCCGGCCCGAAGTCTCGTTTGTCGGCGAGCGGTGGGTCGGGGAGCGTCCACGGGTCGTAGCCGACGATGAGGTGAATGGCCACCGCCAGCGCGACCGCCCCGACGAGAAGCGGGAACAGGAACTGGTCGATCCTCTCGGCGACACGCCAGCGATCCCAGTTCCAGCCGACGACGACGGCGGGCACGAAGAGTATCTGCCACCCGGCCCAGTTCTCGGTACGCGGCGACGGCATGTAGGACGTGACGTAGAACGGGTCGGGACTCGCGACTTGTGAAAGGGCGTACAGCGCAATGGAACCGAGAAGGATCCACATCCACCACCCGCGCATGAGCATCGGGAACAGCGCGAATGCCGACGCCATCAGCACCATGTACAGCAGCAGGATGTTGCCGCCGGCGGGCAAGTACTGCATGGTGACCGCGAGCCAGATGCCCTGCGCCCAGCTGTCGATCGGCAGCAGCCACGTGAGCCAGCGGTGCCCGGCCATCGCCGCGCCGACAGCGACGAGGGCGATCGTCAGCTGGCAGAGGTAGAGCACTGCCAGCCGTTTGGCCAGACGCACGTAGGCGTAGCGCAGCGTGTGGCGGTCGATCCAGCGTTGGTAGACGATGCCCAGGACGATCCCGGACAACAGCACGAACGCCGACATGCCATCGACGTAGGGGAAGGCGTGCGTCGGCTCGGCAATCGGGGTGGCCCCCGCGAAATGGGCCGCGATCATGCTCCAGATCGCGAGCCCGCGCGTGGCGTCGATCGCCAGGTCCCGTTTCATCGCCCCGCAGCATATGGCATTTCGCCCGGAGAATGCGGACGGCCCCGTACCCCACGGGGATACGGGGCCGACTGATTCTTGTCAGCTGTACAGGTCCGCGATGGCGGTCTTGTAGGCGTCGTGAATCACATTGCGCTTCAGCTTCATCGTCGGGGTCAGTTCACCCGACTCGATGGTGAAGTCGGTATCGAGGATGGTGAACTTCTTGATCGCCTCGGCGTTGGAGACCTTGGCGTTGGCGTCCTTGACGGCCGTGTCGATCTCGGCACGGAGATCGGCGTTGTCCACGAGGTCCGAGATCGGCGTGTCGGCGGGTAGGTTGTGCCGCTCCAGCCACCCGGGGACGGCCTCGGGGTCGATGGTGATCAGCGCACCGATGAACGGCTTGTTGTCGCCGACAACGAGGCATTGGCTGATCATCGGGTGTGCGCGGATCGTGTCCTCGAGTTGCGCGGGTGAGACGTTCTTGCCGCCTGCGGTGACGATCAGTTCCTTCTTGCGACCGGTGATGTAGAGGAAGCCGTCCTCCAACTTGCCGATGTCGCCGGTGTGGAACCAGCCGTCCTTGATGGAGTCGGCCGTCGCCTCGGCATTCTGCCAATAGCCGCCGAACACCACCGGTCCCTTGAGCAGGACCTCGCCGTCGTCGGAGATCGCGACGGTGACGCCGGGAACTGGACGTCCAACCGATCCGACGCGCTGATGGTCCTCGTTGTTGGCGGTCACCGCTGCGGTGGTCTCCGAGAGGCCGTAGCCCTCGTACACCGGAATGCCGACGCCGCGGAAGAAGTGGCCGAGGCGGGCGCCGAGAGGTGCGCCGCCGGAGATGGCGCCCTCGCAGTTGCCGCCGAGAGCCGCACGCAGCTTGCCGTAGACCAGCCGATCGAACAGTGCGTGGCGCAGTTTGAGGCCGAGCCCGATGCTGCCCGCCTCCATGGCCTTGCTGTACTCGATCGCGGTGTCGGCAGCCTTGTCGAAGATCTTGCCCTTGCCGCCGTCGTAGGCCTTCTGCTTCGCGGAGTTGTACACCTTCTCGAACACGCGCGGCACCGACAGCACGTAGTTCGGCTTGAACGTTCCGAGGTCGTCGATGAGATTCGGGATGTCGTTGGTGTGCCCCAGGATCACGCCGTTCTCGACGCAGCCGACGGCGACCACGCGCGCGAACACGTGGGCCAGCGGCAGGAACAGCAGTGTCGATTTACCCTCGGCGAGCCCGGCACCCACCGCATCGCGGGTGGCCGCGCACTCGGCAATGAAGTTGGCGTGGGTGAGGACGACACCCTTGGGGCGGCCGGTGGTGCCCGAGGTGTAGATGAGTGTCGCGGCGTCCGAGGACAGGGCATTGGCGTGCCGGTTGTCGAGTTCCTCGTCGCCGAGTTTCGCACCGCGCTTGGTGATGGTCGCGAGTGCGTGATCGTCGATCACGAGGGTCTCGCCGAGGGCGGGCGCCTCGTCGATCACCCGGATGTGCCGGGTGTACTGCGGATGATTCTCGACGAACAGCAGTTTGGTCGCGGAGTCCTCGAGGATCCACTGGACCTGGTCGGGCGCGGAGGTCTCGTAGATCGCGACAGTGGTCGCGCCCGCACGCCAGATGGCGTAATCCAGCACGGTCCACTCGTAGCGGGTGGACGACAGGATGGCGACGCGATCGCCCGGCTCCACACCCGAGGCGATGAGGCCCTTGGCGACGGCGTCGACCTCGTCGGTGAAGTGCTTGGCCGTCACGGTGATCCACTGGCCGTTGGAACGCCGCTTGAACAACGGCATCGTCGGCCGTTCGGCCCGATACCGGAGGATGGCGTCGACGGTCGTCGCCTTGTCGTCGACGTTGAGATCCGACGGGGTGGCGTATTGCTGCTGCATGGCGCTCCTGAGACGGGAAACCTGGACAAAACGGACACCGCGCGACCCGCATCGGCGGCCGCCTCGGCGTGTGAGTGGAACCGACAGTACCAGTATCCGTGTGGTTGATCACACAGTGGTCGGAATGACCGAATCCGCTGATCACGGCGGCAATCTGTGCCAATCGCGGGACACATTGCGCGCGATGCCACCTCTCGGGGTCGCGCCGATTAGAGTTGACGTGATGAACGAGACCACCAGCGCATGAGTACCTCGCCAGACAACGCTGCGTCCTCCGACGGCACCCCACCCGGACCCGCCGTCGGAACCTTTGACGACCTGGACATCGATTCACGGGTTCGGTCGGCCATCACCGACGTCGGTTACGAGACCCCGTCGCCCATCCAGGCCGCGACCATCCCGCCACTCATGGCCGGCCGTGACGTCGTCGGACTCGCCCAGACCGGCACCGGCAAGACTGCCGCATTCGCGATACCGATTCTGTCCCGGCTCGAGGGTGCCGGCGACGGGTCGGGCCCGCGTAAGCCGCAGGCACTGGTCCTGGCTCCGACGCGCGAACTCGCGCTGCAGGTGGCGGAGGCCTTCGGCCGGTATTCGGCACACATGCCCGAGGTGCGGGTGCTGCCCATCTACGGCGGCCAGAGTTACGGCGTTCAGTTGTCCGGACTCCGCCGTGGCGCGCAGGTCATCGTCGGTACGCCGGGCCGGGTGATCGATCACCTCGACCGCGGCACCCTCGACATCTCCGAGCTTCGCTTCCTGGTGCTCGACGAGGCCGACGAGATGCTCACGATGGGTTTCGCCGAGGACGTCGAACGCATCCTCGCCGAAACGCCGGACGACAAGCAGGTTGCGTTGTTCTCGGCGACCATGCCCAGTGCGATCCGCCGGCTCGCGCAGCGATATCTGCACGATCCGCAGGAGATCACGGTCAAGGCCAAGACCGCGACCGCGCAGAACATCAACCAGCGGTACTTGCAGGTGTCTCATCAGCGCAAGCTCGATGCGCTCACCAGGTTCCTCGAGGTCGAGACCTTCGACGCCATGATCGTGTTCGTGCGCACCAAGCAGGGCACCGAGGAGCTTGCGGAAAAACTGCGCTCGCGCGGATTCTCTGCGGTCGCGATCAACGGCGACATGGCGCAAGCGCAACGTGAACGCACGATCAACCAGCTCAAGAGCGGCGGCATCGACATCCTCGTCGCCACCGACGTCGCCGCGCGTGGACTCGACGTGGACCGCATCTCCCACGTGGTCAACTTCGACATCCCGCACGACACCGAGTCCTACGTGCATCGCATCGGCCGCACCGGCCGGGCGGGGCGGTCGGGCAACGCGTTGCTGTTCGTCTCACCGCGTGAACGGCACCTGCTGCGCTCGATCGAGCGGGCCACCCGCCAGACGCTCACCGAGATCGGCTTGCCCAGCGTCGAAGACGTGAACGCGCAGCGCGTCGCGAGGTTCGCCGACTCGATCACCGAGAACCTGGCGTCGGACAATCTCGCCATGTTCCGCAAGCTCATCGAGAACTATGCGCAGGACAACGACGTGGCGATGGCCGACATCGCAGCTGCGCTGGCACTCGAGACCCGCGACGGCGGTTTCCTGATGGCACCGGATCCGCCCGAAGGTGAGCGTCCGGCGCGCAAGGAACGTGCGCCGCGACGATCGGGCGGGAGTTTCGCCACCTACCGGATCGCCGTCGGCCGCAAGCACAAGGTGTCGCCGGGCGCCATCGTCGGCGCCATCGCCAACGAAGGCGGACTCACTCGGGGTGATTTCGGCAACATCAGCATCCGCGACGATTTCAGCCTCGTCGAGCTGCCTGACGACCTCGACAACGAGACGCTGTCGGCGCTGCGCGACACCCGCATCGGCAAGAACCCGATCGATCTGCGCAAGGACTTTGGTCCCCCGCGGACGCGAGGTGGTGCCAAACGTGGTGCTCAGGGGCCTCGCGGCGGCGGACGTGACGGTCATGGAAAACGCGGCGACAGCTGGGGCAAGCGGGGCAATCCACGTGTCGCGGGTCGACGCAACGGCTGAGCGTGGTCCTCACTTCGCCGTGTGGTGACGTGTGAGCCCTTCTGGTCGCGTGGGACGGAACTTGTCAGATCGAGATATTTCCGTAACCTTTTGGGGTGGGGGAACGACATACCCCCTGAACGCTGTAATCCCCAGCGCGACAACACACACGAGTTACAGGAATGGTGAGTCACCAGTGTCAGTGGTGAATTCGATCTCAGCAGAAGACGCAATCGATCACAGCAGTCACGGCGAGGCCGTGATGGTGGACGCCCGCCCGCAGGTCATGCGGCATCAGGGCAGTCTCCCCGGCGCAGTGGTCGTCGACCCGGTCGATGTGTCGGCACGCTTCACGCCGACCCCGTCGGGAACCTTCCCGGTGGTGCGCAACCCCGACACCGAGATCGCCGTGGTCTCCGTCCGTTCGCAGGCTCCGCGCATCGCCGAGCAGATCGCCGACCTGGGCTACACCAACGTCCGCTACGTCGACGGCGGCTATTCCGCCCTGCGTTCGACGCCTGGCTCCTGACGGCTCGTTCTCTTGAGCGTTCGGCGTCTGACCAGCGGCTTGGTAGCGTAGCCGGGCAGACGCAGGAGGACGACGCATGGAGGACGGCACGAGCGAGCCGCTTCGCGACCAGGTCACGCGCTTGGTGGGGTTCCTCCGTGAGCTGGTTCGATCACGATCGGAGTCGATCTCCGATGTCGAAGCCGCCCCTGGCGTCGTCTGGATCGGGGCCGGAACGGGTGTCGGCGTTCGAGCCTCTGCCGGTCCGGGGCAGGTGGTTGTGCAGGTCGCACCCGGTGAGTCGGGTTACGACGAGTTGGCCAGAGTCACCGGGGAACTCCGCGAGAACCCGGAGACCCTTGAGTTGGTGCTGGCCAATGCGCTGCTCACGGTGGTCGAGAACGAGAACGACACCACGCCGCTGATCCGCGAGCACCTGCTCACCCAGGAGGTCCTCGCAGAGCGGGATGACGACGACACGATCCGCGTCACGCCGGGTGCCGGTTCTGCCCCGATGGTGCACGACACCCACTTCCTGGCCGCGATCGACGGCATCGATCTGTCCGCCGCAGTCAAGGCGCGCCGCGCACTGACCGAGCAGCCCACCGTGGTGGGTAACAAGGTCACCGATCTCGTCGCCGATTGGATGAGCCGGATCGACGTCGACACCGAGAAGGTGTCGGTGGCGCTCGACATGCGGCCCGCCATCGTGCTGCGTCAACGGGGTACCGGTGCGGCACTCGCCTTCTACGACGCAATCCTGACCGACCTCCGAAACCCCGACATCCCGGTGCCGATGGGCCTGACCCAACTGGTGCGGCCGATCGAGGCCGACGAACGGTTGAGCGCCCTCGTCGAGTCGGGTGCGATGAGCGCCGACGAATTGGTGCGCGGCGCATTGTTCGGCCTGCCGTCCAACGTCGAACAGCGCGACGTTCTCGGTCGGCTCGGCGTCGACAGTGGCGTTGTGGTCGAAGGACCGCCCGGCACCGGCAAGACGCACACAATCGCGAACGTGATGTCGGCACTGCTGGCCAAAGGGCAGCGTGTCCTCGTGGTCAGCGAGAAGTCGCACGCGCTGCACGTGCTGCGCGACATGCTGCCCGACGAGATCCGCGACCTCACGGTCTCGATCGCCGATGTCAGCAAGGACGGTTTCGACGCTGTCGTGCGCGGCGTCGAGGCCTTGGCCGAACGCAAGTCGGCCTATTCGGCCCCGGTTGCCGACGCCGAGATCGAAGACCTCGTCGCGCGTCGCGAGCACGTGATGTCCCGCCGCGAGACCACGCTGCGCGAGCTGTGGGAACTGCGTGCCGCGGAAACCGTCGTGCACGACTGGGTGGCCGGTGACTATCGGGGCACGGCAGCCGACGTGGTTCGGCAGGTCCTCGCCGACGCCGATCGATTCGAGTGGTTGCCCGGACCCATCGACGGTGGCGTACCGCCGCTCGATACCGACGAGTTCGGGCGGTTTGTCGACTTGCTTCGTGCCACCGGCGGCTCGACTGCGCGTCTCGCGCAGCGTTTCCCGGACCTCGCCGACCATCTGCCCGACCCGGCGGTGATGGACCGGATCTGCGCACGCATTGCCTCGCGGCCGCACGAACCGATGACCGGGACCGGGTCGCTGCTGTCGGTACTCGACGGCGTCGACAGTGACCGCCTGATCCGTATCAAGGAACTCTGCGAACACCTCGCGATTGCCTCCACCGAAGTGCAGACCTTCCCGGCGCCCATCGTCGACATGGCCGACCGGCTGCTCGCCGGGCAGGCGTCACATCTGTGGTCGCGCGTGACCACCCTGTCGCCGATCATCGCCGACGCCGCGCGGCGTGATCGCGAACTCGGCGCGCATGTCGTCGTCGTGGACGGTGCCGGGCCGGGGAGCGCCACCCTCT